>PNNC01000093.1 GCA_013824015.1 Polaromonas sp. | reverse complement strand
GAAGGCCGCAAGGTGGAAATCGAACGCGGCATCGGCTTCAACGTCATCGGCCTGCTGACCCTGCCGTGGCGCGCCAGCTACCAGAACCAGCAGCATCAGGTGGCCAAGCTGCAGGCGGCGCAGGAAGTCGTCAAACTCGCCGCCGACACGCGCAAGGCCTGGATCCACGCCGTCGCCGCGCAGCAGACCGCCAGCTACATGAAAGATGCCAAGGAAGCGGCCGAGGCCAGCGGCGAGCTCGCGCGGCGCCTGGCGCGTGTCGGCAACTGGAGCAAGCTGAACCAGGCGCGCGAGCAGGCGTTTGTTGCCGATGCGGCGGCGCAGCTGGCGCGCAGCCAGAACGCAGCGTATGCCGCGCGCGAAAAGCTCACGCGCCTGATGGGCCTGTGGGGTGCGCAGACGCAGTTCACGCTCAGTGAGCGCCTCCCCGACATTCCCAAAACAGTGGCGGAGATGCCGGACATCGAGGCCAGAGCCCTGCGCGATCGTCTGGACGTGCGCGCCAGCGTGGCACAAGCCGCTTATGTGGCCGACAACCTGGGCCTGACCCGCAGCACCGGGTTCATCAACGCCCTTGACGCGAAGTATTCACGCAACACCACCTTCGACAACGCGACCGGAGACAAGGAGATCAAGCGCGGCTGGGAGCTGGAGCTGCCGCTGCCCATCTTCGACTGGGGCGGTGCCAGCAATGCACGCGCGCAGGGCCAGTACCTGCAGTCGGTGGCGCGTGCGCGCGAAACGGCGATCCAGGCGCGCTCCGAGGCGCGCGAAAGTTACCACGCCTGGCGCACCGCGCATGACCTGGCCCTGCATTACCGCGACGAAGTCGTGCCGCTGCGCAAATTCATCAACAACGAGCTGCTGCTGCGCTACAACGGCATGCTCTCCAGCGTGTTCGAGCTGCTGGCCGACACCCGCACCAGCATCGCTGCGGTCAATGCCAGCATCGAAGCGCAGCGCGACTTCTGGCTGGCCGATACCGACCTGCAAACCACACTGACAGGGACCTCCGCCGGCATGGCGCCCCTGGCCGCCGGCGCTGCTGCCAGCGGCAGCAACGCCAAAGGACATTGACATGGCCATCAACAACGAACGCAGACGATTTTTTGCCGGCGCAGCCGCTGCCACAGCGACCGCGGTGGCTGCCAGCGCGGTCAGCCGCGTCGCCATGGCCGCCCTGCCCGAGCCGGTGCTGCAGGCCACACCCGACACGATGCCGCCGCTGGTGCCCAACACCGGTCGGCCCTACAAGCCGGTGGTCACGCTCAACGGCTGGACCCTGCCCTGGCGCATGAACAAGGGCGTGAAGGAGTTTCACCTGGTGGCCGAGCCGGTGGTGCGCGAGATGGCGCCCGGCTTCAAGGCCAATATGTGGGGCTACAACGGGCAAAGCCCCGGCCCGACCATCGAGGTGGTCGAAGGCGACCGTGTCCGTATTTTTGTCACCAACAAACTGCCCGAACACACCAGCATCCACTGGCATGGCCAGCGCCTGCCCAATGGCATGGACGGCGTCTCGGGCCTGACCCAGCCGGCGATTCCGGTCGGCAAGACCTTTGTCTACGAGTTTGTCGCGCGCCGCCCCGGCACCTTCATGTACCACCCGCACGCCGACGAGATGACACAAATGGCCATGGGCATGATGGGTTTCTGGATCACGCACCCGAAAACCAGACATCCGCTGATCGCCGAGGTGGACCGCGACTTCGTGTTCCTGCTCAACGCCTACGACATTGACCCCGGCAGCATGACGCCGAAGATCATGACCATGACGGACTTCAACCTGTGGTCGTGGAACAGCCGGGTCTTCCCGGGCATAGACACCCTCAACGTGCGCCAGGGCGACAAGGTGCGCATACGCATGGGCAACCTGACCATGACCAACCACCCGATCCACCTGCATGGCCATGAGTTTTTGGTGACCGGCACCGACGGCGGCCCCACGCCGACATCGACACGCTGGCTCGAAGTCACCACCGACGTGGCGGTGGGCCAGATGCGGCAGATCGAGTTTCTGGCCGATGAAGAAGGCGACTGGGCGTTTCATTGCCACAAGAGCCACCACACCATGAACGCCATGGGCCACGATGTGCCGACCATGATCGGCGTGGACCACCGGGGCCTGATCAAAAAGCTGCAAAAGGCCGTGCCCGATTACATGGTCATGGGCGAACGCGGCATGGCGGACATGGGCCAGATGGAAATGGAAATCCCCGAAAACACCGCGCCCATGATGACCGGCACCGGCCCCTTCGGTCCGGTCGAAATGGGCGGCATGTTCAGCATGCTCAAGGTGCGCAAGAACCAGAAACCCGGCGACTACAAGGACCCGGGCTGGTACCAGCACCCGGCCGGCACCGTCGCTTACGAATGGACCGGCGCGCTGCCGGAGCCGGCCCGTCCACGCGCCGGCAGCCCGGCCATGCCGGCCGCCCCAGCGGGCCCGGTGACACAGGTCCAGATCCGCAAACCTTCCGGCCACGCCGGCCACTGACGCACAGGAACCCCATGCACACACGATTGACTCTCAAATTGATAGCTGGCAGCGCCTGTCTTATATGGGCCGGGGGCCTATTTGCCCAACATGTTCACGCGCCTTCGCACAGCGCCAGTCCGTATGCCGGCCAGCAGACACGCGAGATCAAGGCCCTGTCGCCGGCCCAGACCGCCGACCTGCTGGCCGGCAAGGGCATGGAGCTGGCCAAGGCCGCCGAACTCAACGGCTACCCGGGGCCCATGCACACACTGGAACTGGCCGCACAACTCGAACTGAGCAGTGAGCAGAAGCAGGCCAGCGAAACGCTGATGAACCGCCACAAGGCGGAGGCCAGCGCGCTGGGCGCGCAACTGGTGCAGGCCGAACGTGGGCTGGACCAGGCTTTTGCGTCGCGCCAGATTGATGCGGCCCGGCTGGCGGCCCACACTGAAAACATAGGGCGGCTGCAGGCGCTGCTGCGCAAGTCGCACCTGGAAACACATCTGCAGCAGACCGCGCTGCTGACGCCAACGCAGATCGCCCGTTATGCGCAACTGCGCGGCTACACCGGTTCTGTGGGCACCGCAGCGCCGGCCGCCACTCCCTCCCACAAACACTGATCCGAAAGAGACAGCTTGATGAAAACAATCCTCCCTGTGCTCGCCGCACTGCTGCTCGCAGGCGCCACCACCCACAGCCTGGCCCACGGCGACGACCCGAAAACCGGCAAGGCCGCCGCGCTGGCCAAAGAGCAAAAGGAATGGGGCATCGCCGGTGACGCCCGATCAGTCACCCGCACCGTGACCCTGACGATGGACGACAACATGCGTTTTTCGCCCGACAGGCTGAGCTTCAGGCAGGGCGAGACCGTGCGTTTTGTCATCCGCAACCGGGGCAAGCTGCTGCACGAGCTGGTCATCGGCACGAAAAAGGAGCTCGATGAACATGCCGCGATGATGGTCAAATTTCCCGGCATGGCGCACGACGAGCCTTACATGGCCCACGTGAGCGCGGGAAAAACCGGCGGCCTGATCTGGACCTTCAACCGCGCCGGCGAATTTGACTTTGCCTGTCTGATCGCCGGCCACTACCAGGCCGGCATGGTCGGCAAGATCAGCGTCGCCGCGGCATCCCGTTAAACATCACCCCAGGAGAAATCATGCATAAACGATTGTTTGTTCAAGCCCTCGCCAGCCTGGCCGGCACCTCGCTGCTGGCGCCCTCGCTGATGGCACAGGCCCGGCCGCAGGTCGAAGTCTGGAAAGACCCCAATTGCGGTTGCTGCAAGGACTGGGTGGTTCACATGGAGGCCAACGGTTTCGATGTCAAGGTCCACGACAGCGGCAACAGCGCCGCCCGCAAGCGGCTGGGTGTGCCCGACAAGCTGGGCTCCTGCCACACCGCGCTGGTCGGTGGCTACGCCATCGAAGGCCATGTGCCGGCCCGTGAGGTGCATCGCCTGCTGAAAGAACGACCGGCCGCCGTTGGCCTGTCGGTGCCCGGCATGCCGGTCGGCTCGCCCGGCATGGATGGCCCCGAGTACGGCACGCGCAAGGACCCGTATGACGTGGTGCTTTTCAGCCGCAGCGGGGCAACCCGCGTTTATCAAAGTTATCACCGCGCCTGAGCGCATCAAGGAAGACAGATGAAATACCTCAGCACACTGATGGCCACCCTGTTGGCAGCAACAGCCTTCGCACAGCCTGCCCCCTCGCCGACGGAAGCCGAAGTCCGCAAGGTCGACAGGGAGGCCGGCAAGATCACCCTCAAGCACGGCGAGATCAAGAACCTGGACATGCCACCGATGAGCATGGTGTTCCAGGTCCGGGACAAGGCCTTGCTGGACAAGGTCAAAGCAGGCGACAGGGTCAGCTTCACGGCCGACAAGATCAATGGGGCCTACACCGTGCTGTCGATCGCGCCGGCCCCGTAGGCCCCTGTACCGCTGCGGAACTTTCCCCGGCGCCACCGTATCATTACCCCATGCGTGTCCTGCTGCTTGCACTGATGATTGCCCTGTTGCCGGTGCGCGGCTGGGTCGGCAATGCGATGGCGGTGGACATGGCGGCGCAGCAGACGCTGCAGACCCGGTCCGAAGGGAAAACACCGGCGGCCATGCCGGAAGACTGCCCCATGGTTGCCGGGGCTGCGGCCGGAGCAACCGGCGATCCGGCGACAGCAGCCGGACATGGCAATGACTGCGACACCTGCGAGCTGTGCCTGGCGCTGGCGTCTTTCAGCTGGCCGTCGGGCGCCCTGGGTTCATTCACGCCCGCGGGCGAGTCGCCCTCCGGCCGACATCCCTTCAGCAGCGCTGAAGGCGGCACCCGCCTCAAACCCCCCATTTCCTGATCTCCATGCCCAAGGTGCGTCCGCCGTGCTTCGGTGGATGCTTCGACATCGGCAGCGCTGGCGCTGCCTGCATTGATGGAGATCAGATGAGAAAACTACCGACAAGGTGGCGGCCAGCCATCCTGGCCTGGCTGATGGCCGGCGTGGCCACCGCACACGCCGGTCCCATGGGTTTCAAGGACAGCACCATGGCCATGGGTGACTTCAGTCCGAACTGGCGTGAGGCCTGGGTCAACCATGCGCTGACGCCGCGCGACGCCTTCGGTGTCGGCGGTGTGTACATGCGATCGGACGACAAGCGCCTGACACGGGAGTTTGCCGAGCTGACCTACACCCGGTTGCTGCACCGTATCAATGGCGAACATTCGCAGGCGAACTTCTGGTTTGTTGGCGGCGCCGGCCCACTCACTGGCAACAACTTCACGGGCAGCCAAACCATGCTGGCGCCGGGCATCTCGGCCGACTATGAAACCACGCGGGTTTACCTCTCGGGCTCACTGCGGCTGTACCGCGCGCCAGGCATCAACCATGACTTCGCCTCGGTGCGCACCGGTTTTTCGTTTTATGAAGTGGACTACGACGAGGTTCAGCCCTGGTTCATCGTTGAGGCGCGACGCATGCGCGGACTTTCGGAAAAAACCGAGATCACCCCGATGCTGCGCTTTATCCACAAGCGCTACTTTGTCGAAGTCGGTGTCAGCAACATGAAGCAGGGCCGCTTCAACTTCATGTACATCTTCTGAACATTCCCATGGCTATCCACCCATTTTTTTTCAAGGTATCCAAATGAAATCATTCACTCTCCAATTCATCGCCATCAGCCTGGCTGCCGCTTTTTCTTCCACCGCCATGGCGACGGAAAGCATCAAGGCCAGCGTCAACGGCATGGTCTGCGCCTTTTGCGCGCAAGGCATTGAAAAACGCCTGTCCAACATGCCCGCGACCAAGGCGGTGTTTGTGGATCTGAAGAAAAAAATCGTCGCGGTGGAAGCCAGGGAAGGCCAGACCCTCGATGGCGAGGCGATCCGGCACGAGATCCGGGAAGCCGGTTACGACGTCACCCGGCTGGAAACCGTGCCCCAGTCCGTCGCCGATATCCGCGCACAGACGAAAGCGGCCAAGTGACGCAGAAGGCCCTCGACAACAGCACACACACGACGGCCTGGTCGTCCTGGGTGGCGCTGTTCGCAAGTTCGGGCACGCTGATCTGCTGCGCGCTGCCAGCGCTGCTGGTGGCGCTGGGCGCGGGTGCGGCCCTGTCCACGCTGGTGTCTGTGCTGCCGGGCCTGGTCTGGCTCAGCGAGCACAAAGGCCTGGTGTTTGGGCTGGCGGGCGCGATGCTGGCGCTCAGCGGCGCGCTGCAGTGGCGCAACCGCTTCGCCCCCTGCCCCACCGACCCGGCGCTGCGCCATGCCTGCCTGCGCACCCGCAAGACCTCGGCGCGGGTGTACGGTCTGAGTGTGGCGCTGTACCTGGTCGGCGGCTGGTTTGCCTTCCTGCAGCCATGGCTGAGCAGCTTTTGACCAGGCCTGCCTGCCATGCAAGGCCCTGCAGGCCACAAGGCGCAATCAGGGCGGCACCCGGTTTGATCTAACGCAAGCGGTGCGGCATCACCCGGAATGAGGGCGCGGCGCGATGGCAGACGCCGCCGGTTCTGCGCTAACCTGCCAGCAACCACCTGTTCTGCCATGACTGCCAAGCCCCTCTCCTCACCCAGCGGGCCCAAGCCCGCTCCGCCGCTGTGGCACACCCTGTCTGCCAGCGAGGTCCTGGCCCAGCTGGCCTGCGACCCCGCGCTGGGGCTCAGCGCCGCAGAAGTGGAACAACGGCGCGTGCGTGAAGGCGCCAATACCCTGCCCGAAACACAGCGCCGCTCCCTGCTCGCGGTGTTCGCGCGCCAGTTCAGGAGCCCGCTGATCTACATCCTGTTTGCCGCCGCGGTGCTGGCGGTGGCCATGGCGCATTACGGCGACGCGGTGGTGATCCTGGCCGTGGTGCTGGTCAATGCCGTGGTCGGCACCTTCCAGGAAGGCCGCGCAGAGCGTTCAATGGCCTCGTTGCGACGCCTCTCGGCGCTGCGGGTGCGGGTGCTGCGCGATGGGCAGGAGGCCATGATCGAAGCCCGCGAGCTGGTGCCGGGCGACCTGCTGCTGCTGGCGGCCGGCGACGCCATTGGCGCCGATGCCCGGCTAATCGAGGAAGCCCAGCTGCAGGTCGCCGAAGCCGCCCTGACCGGCGAGTCGGTCCCGGTCAGCAAGGCCGTGGCGCCGCTGGCCGATTCCACCGGGCTGGCCGACCGCCGCAACATGCTGTTTTCCGGCACCTACGCCACCGCAGGCCGTGCGCGGGCGGTGGTTGTGGCCATCGGCAGCCACACTGAAGTCGGCCGCATCGCCGGGCTGACCGAGGCCGCTGCCGACCCCCGGACGCCGCTGGAGCAGCGCATCGAACAGTTCGGCCGCGCGCTGGTCGTCGCTGCACTGGTGCTTTTTGTCGCGGTGGTCGCGCTCGGCATGTTCCGCGATCTGCCACTGGCCGATGTGCTCATGGTGGCCATCAGCCAGATGGTGTCCATGGTGCCCGAAGGGTTGCCTGTGGCCATGACCATCGCGCTGGCTGTCGGCATGCAGCGCATGGCCGGCCGCGGCGCCATCATCCGCCGCCTGTCGGCCGTCGAGACCCTGGGGTCCACGACCGTGATCTGCACCGACAAGACCGGCACCCTGACACGCAACGAAATGACCGTCAGCGCGCTGTGGCTGCCCGGCGGGCTGGACGTGTCCGTCAGCGGCAGCGGCTACGCGCCCGAGGGCAAGCTGAGCGCCAGTGACCCCGCGCTGCTGCCACTGCTGCAGGCTGCCGCGCTGTGCAACGACGCGCAACTGCTGCCGCCGGAGGAGACGCGCACGCAGTGGTCGGTGCTCGGCGACCCGACCGAAGGCGCCCTGAAGGTGCTGGCCGCCAAGGCCGGTTTGGCCCTGGACCAGCTCGCGCGCGAGGCGCCGCGCGAGGCCGAGCTGCCCTTCGACGCGGACACCAAAATGATGGCCACGCGCCACCGCTTCGCCGATGCCCCGCGACGCGTGTTCATCAAGGGGGCGCCCGAAGTGCTGCTGCACCTGTGCGCGGCCGACGGAACGGCCGTGCTGCACGCGGCGCGCAGCGCCGCCGACGCGATGGCGGCGCGCGCGCTGCGGGTGCTGGCCTTCGCGGTGGTGGACGACGACGTGCTGGACCCCGACGCCGGCTTCGACGCGCTGGCCGGGCGCGCCCGCCTGCTCGGGCTGGCCGGTCAGATCGACCCGCCGCGCGAGGAGGTCAAGGCCGCCGTTGCCGAATGCCGCGCGGCCGGCATCCGGCCTGTCATGGTCACCGGCGACCACAAGCTGACCGGCCTGGCGATTGCCCGTGAACTCGGCATTGCGCGTGACGGGGACCGCGCGGTGGACGGCGCCGAACTCGAACACATGAACGAGGCAGAGCTGCGTGACAGCCTCGACCACATTTCGGTGTTTGCGCGCGTGCATCCGGCGCAAAAGCTGCGCATCGTCGAAGCCCTGCAGGCGCATGGCGAGGTGGTGGCGATGACGGGCGACGGCGTCAACGACGCGCCGGCGCTGGCGCGCGCCGATGTCGGTGTGGCCATGGGCATCACCGGCACCGAGGTGGCCAAAAGCGCGGCCAAGATCATCATCACCGACGACAACTTCGCCACCATCGTTGCCGCGGTCGAGCAGGGGCGCGTGGTTTACGGCAACCTGAAAAAAGTCATTCTCTACCTGTTCGCCACCTCGATCGACGAGGTGGTGGTGCTGCTGCTGGCACTGCTGGCCGGTTATCCGCTGCCGCTGGCGGCGGTGCAGATCCTGTGGATCAACATCGTGACCGAGGGCACACTGACCGTGAACCTGGTGATGGACCCGGCAGACGGCGACGAGATGAAACGCACGCCGGTGCCACGCAACGACCGTCTGGTGGACCGCGCCATGCTGGGCCGGGTGCTGCTGATGTCGGCCACCGCCGTGCTGGTCACCTTCGGCTGGTTCGTCTGGCGCCTGGGACAGGACTTGCCGATCGAGCTGGTGCGCACCGAAACTTTCACCGTGCTGGCCATGTGCCAGTGGTTCAATGTGCTCAACTGCCAGTCGGCCACCCGCTCGGCCTTCCGGCTGGGCCTGATCAAAAACCCCTGGCTGCTGGGCGGCCTGGCCCTGAGCATCGCGCTGCAGCTGCTGGTGCTGTATGCCCCGTTCATGAACACCCTGTTCTACACGGTCCCGCTGGCGCCCGCCGACCTGCTGCCCCTGCTGCTGCTGGCCAGCAGCGTGTTGTGGGCGGAAGAGCTGCGCAAGCTCGTCGCGCGCCTGGGGCAGAAGCGGACAGCACAGTCCCGGGCCTGAGGGTGACCCGCCCGCCATCCCCCGTGGACCGTCCCCGGTAGGCGCCAGTCCCGCGTGACGCCTTCCGTGCTATTGAAAATATAGCTGCCGGCGCTTGCCAGTCATGGGCTGCAGCCTGTTTCAGGCCGCCATGGCAACGCCCGTGATGGTCCTGACGGCGCCATGTTAAGGTGCGCGCATGCCCAAAACCATACGCTACACCCTGTTGTCACTGCGCGACCTCTGGGCGTCGGCCGGGCCCTTCATCGTGCTGACCGTGACGCTGCTGCTGCTGGCCTACTGGTGGCTGGACCCGAACCCGCCCAAACGCGTCACGCTGGCCACCGGACCGGCGCAAAGCGCCTATGAAGCGTTTGGCCAGCGTTACGCCAAAATCCTGGCCGACGACGGCATCGAGGTGGTGCTGTTGCCCTCGCAGGGATCGGCCCACAACCTGCAACTGCTGCGCGACGGCAAGGCCGACCTCGGGTTTGTGCAGGGCGGCACCAGCATTTACAGCGCGGAAGATGAAGAAGCCCTGAGCTCCCTGGGCAGCCTGTTTGTCGAGCCGCTGTGGCTTTTTTATCACGAGGGTGCGGCGCGAAAAGGCGGGAAGACCGGCACCCTGAATTCACTGGTTCAATTGCAGGGCCTGCGCATCAACCTGGGCACCGACGGCAGTGGCGTGCCCAGCCTGATGGGCAAGCTGCTCGAAAGCAACCGGATTGAGGCCAGCAGCCTGACCATCACCACGCTCGATCAAACCCCTGCCACGGTGGCCTTCCTCGGCGGCGAACTCGATGCCATTGTGTTTGCCTCGGCGCCCGAATCGCTGATGGTGCAGATGCTGCTGCAGACGCCGGGCGTCAAGCTCATGAACTTCCCGCAGAGCGAAGCCTACTCCAAACGTTTCACCTTCCTGAGCACGGCGCGCCTGCCGCAAGGTGTGGTCGACCTGGCGCGCGATCTTCCGCCCGAAGATGTCAGCCTGGTGGCGACCACCACCTCGCTGATTGCCCGAAGCAGCACCCATCCGGCGCTGGTGCAGCTGTTGGCGCAGGCCGGCAATGTGATTCACGGACCGGCGGGCTGGTTCAAGGTGGCGCGGGAGTTTCCCAATCGCGACAACAGCGAGCTGCCCATTTCCAAGGAGGCTGAACGCGCGATCAAGAACGATGCGCCCCTGCTGCAGCGTTACCTGCCGTTCTGGGTGGCCAACCTGGTCGAACGCATGTGGCTGGTGATGGGCATCATCATCGCGATCATGCTGCCGCTGTCGCGCATCGTGCCGCCGCTGTACGAGTTTCGCGTCCGTTCACGCATCTTCAAGTGGTACGGCCAGCTCCGGGACATCGAGAACCGCATCGAGCCCACGGGCGCCAACAAGGCGCTGCTGGCCGAACTCGACGCGCTGGAGGCGCGTGCCGAAAAAATCAGCGTGCCGCTGTCCTACACCGACGAGCTGTATGCGCTGCGCAGCAACATCCATCTGGTCCGGAAAAAACTCCTGCGCAGCGAGGGCGGCACGCCCTGAGCGCCGGGCGTGCCGCCCGAAGGCCACAGGCCCGCGGTGGCGACCACCGCCGATCGCGCCTAGTCCGGCCGGCCCGGGGCTTGCATCGCCTGGCGCGCCGCCTTGTCGAAGGCATGCTCCACCACACCGCCGGTGCTCACGACCTGGAGGGCACCGAGTTGCTGCAGGCGCAGCAGTGCGCGCCGCGTCATCGAATGGGTGCGCCCCCCCGCGCTGGAGAACATGAACAGCGTGTGGTGCGGGCTGGCCCAGGTCAACTGGGCACGCAGGACCGTGCCGTCGCGCACCAGCTCGACCCAGGTGCCCAGCGCGAGCTGCGCGACCAGGTCGGGACAGCCCGCCCCCGCTGGCGCAGGTGCCGGCGCCGCCGCCTGTTCCCCCTCCGCAGGGACATCCATGTCGAGAAAGCCGGAATGCCGGACCTCGGCCGGCGCCAGCCAGGGTTTACTGGGCAGGAAGTCCGGCGAATGGCGCGCGGCTGGCGCCTCGGGAAACGCGGCGGGCTCAGGGACGTGCCGGAACGCCTGCTTGAGCGCCTGTTGATGAATGGCCATCAGTTCGTCAAAAAACGGCTTGGACTGTGCCAGCGGATAGTCGATGAAGAGCAGCCCCTCGCGCAGGCTGGCCAGCATGCGCGGAATCACACGCAGCAACCGTTTGCGATGCTGTGCCGAGGGTTCGGGATCCAGGCTCCAGAACAGGTCGCGCAACAAACCGCTGAACGGGGGCTTGTCGGCTGGCAGACCGCTGGCAGCCTGCGCCAGTTTCTCCTGGGCCATGACCTGGGCCCAGGGACCCGTCAAAAAATCGGCAATGACAAAATTGAGTGTGCCGAATTCGGGCCGCGCGCGCAGTTCGGCACTCAGCTGGTCGGCCAGCAGGTTGCGCTCCTCGGCCCGCAGCAGGGCCTGCACCGCGCGGCCATGGGCGGGATCAGCGGCCAGCCGGCGAGCTTGCTGCTGTTCGAACCAGGCCAGGGTGCGCGCGAAATGCGCCGCATCACAGACCGGCGCGCCCTCCAGCAAAAAAGCCAGCGACTGCCGCAGGTCCTGCAGGAAGTCAGCATAGGCGGGCGTCTGCTCATGGGAGAAGGCCTGGCTTCGGGTCGTCACCACATCGAGCAGGCGCCGGGCCGGATGGTTGCGGGCACTGAAAAAACGCGGATCCGACAAGGCCAGGTCGAGATAGGCCGGCTCGGCGCCAGCGATCGCCTGCCGCACTCCCGGCAGCAGGCGGGAATCCTGCGCCATCTGCTCCATCAGCAGGGCCACCACATCAATCGCCAGGGCCTGGCCGCGGCTGCGGGACACTGCTTTCAATTGGGCACGCAATTGCACCATGGGGAGTTCAGCCGCGCTATCGGCCTGGCTGTCGGCAGCGTGCTGCGCCAGCGTTCCGCTTTCCTGCATTTCCGCCAGCAGGTCCAGCGCGGCTGGAACGGTGTAGGAAAACTCGCTCTGATCGCCAGCAGCCGGGTCAGCCTGCGTCCCGCCCGACAAGCCCGCAAAAAGGGGATGGCCGCTCAGCAGCGAATGGAAGGAACCGTGGACGGCGTTGGACATGAGCGCCGGTTTTATAGGACGGCATGCGCGCCGTCAAGCAAGGTGTTGCTATTTCAGCCTTTGCTGTACAAGGCCTGCCAGCCGGCTAGGCCTAATTGATTAAGTGTTTCGATATTGCGCTCGAAAATGCTTTCGGCATCCGGGTAAGCCTGCACCGCGCGCTCAACACTTTCCTCGCGCAGCAAATGCAATATCGCAAACGGCGCGCGGTTGGTGAAGTTGCCGAGATCGTCGGGCTCCGTGCCTTCAAACTGGAACTTCGGGTGAAAGCTGGCGAGTTGCACCACGCCCTCCAGCGCATGTTCATCGACCACACCTTCGGCAATTTCCATGAAGTCGTTGAAGTCGAGGAAGTCCTCGAACAGGGTCGGATGAATCAGCAGCGTGGTGTCGATCTGGTCGGCCGGCGTGGCCACCAGCAAATCGAGTTCGCGGTCCAGTTCCTCCAGCAGGTCGTCCGCATGCCGCGCCTGGCTCACCACCAGCCGCACCTGGTTCTTCACATACACCGCCTTCGCGAACGGACACAGGTTCAGCCCGATCACGGCCTCTTCGAGCCACTGCCGGGTCGCCGCAAGAACTTCTTCGTCAGTCATCGTTAGCCAGCGCATCCTTCGACCAGCGCAGGACGAACGGATGGGGAAATGGGGGGCACGGTATTTCCGTGCGGCCACCCAGGGAAAAATACGCCCCTTTTCTTGGTTCAAGGGGCAGTGCATCACCGCAGGCGCACGCAGTGACAAGCATGGGGGCCAATTATTTCAGCGCCTTGAAACGCATACGCTTGGGCTTGGCACCCTCTTCACCGAGGCGCTTCTTCTTGTCGGCTTCATATTCCTGGTAGTTGCCATCGAAGAAGGTCCACTGGCTGTCGCCTTCAGCGGCGAGGATGTGGGTCGCGATGCGGTCCAGGAACCAGCGGTCATGGCTGATCACCATGATGGAGCCGGCGAACTCGAGCAAGGCGTCTTCCAGTGAGCGCAGGGTTTCCACGTCGAGGTCGTTGGACGGCTCGTCGAGCATCAGCACATTGCCGCCGGCAATCAGGGTTTTGGCCAGGTGCAGGCGGCCACGCTCGCCACCGGACAGCGTGCCCACCCGTTTTTGCTGGTCGGCGCCGTTGAAGTTGAAGCGCCCCGCATAAGCGCGGCTGGGCATGGTGAACTTGCCGACGGTCAGCAGGTCGAGCCCGCCGGAAATGTCTTCCCAGACAGTTTTTTCGTTGGCGAGGTCATCGCGGTGCTGGTCCACAAAAGCCATGCGCGCGGTTTTGCCGATCACCACCTCGCCGCTGTCGGGCTGCTCCTTGCCGGCGATCAGCTTGAACAGCGTCGATTTGCCGGCGCCGTTCGGGCCGATGATGCCGACAATCGCGCCGGCCGGAATCTTGAAGCTCAGGTTGTCGATCAGCAGGCGGTCGCCAAAGGACTTGCTGACATTCTTGAACTCGATGACCTCATTGCCCAGGCGCTCGGCCACCGGGATGAAAATCTCCTGGGTTTCATTGCGCTGCTGGTATTCAAAATCGGACAGCTCCTCGAAACGGGCCAGCCGCGACTTGCTCTTGGCCTGGCGCGCTTTCGGGTTCTGCCGCGACCATTCGAGTTCTTTCTTCAAGGCCTTGGCGCGGGCTTCCTCGCCCTTTTGCTCCTGCGCCAGGCGTTCGCCCTTTTGCTCCAGCCAGGTGCTGTAGTTGCCCTTCCAGGGGATGCCACGGCCACGGTCCAGCTCCAGAATCCACTCGGCGGCGTTGTCGAGAAAGTAGCGGTCATGGGTGATGGCCACCACGGTGCCCGGGTAACGCTGCAGGAACTGCTCCAGCCAGTCCACCGATTCGGCGTCCAGGTGGTTGGTCGGCTCGTCAAGCAGCAGCATGTCGGGCTTGGACAGCAGCAGGCTGCACAGCGCAACGCGTCGCTTTTCACCGCCCGACAACACACCGATCACCGCATCCCAGGGCGGCAGGCGCAGCGCGTCGGCGGCGATCTCGAGCTGGTGCTCGGAGTCGGAACCGGACGTCGCAATGATGGCTTCCAGGCGCGCCTGTTCGGCGGCCAGCGCATCAAAATCGGCATCCGGCTCGGCATAGGCGGTGTACACCGCTTCCAGCTGCGCCTTGGCGGCAAACACCGCGCCCATGCCGGCTTCGACGCTTTCGCGCACCGTGTGGGTCGGGTCGAGCTTGGGCTCCTGCGGCAGGTAGCCGATGTTCAGGTTCGGCATCGGGGTGGCTTCACCCTCGATCTCCTTGTCCAGGCCGGCCATGATCTTGAGCAGGGTGGACTTGCCGGAGCCGTTGGTGCCCAGCACGCCGATCTTGGCGCCGGGGAAAAAGCTGAGCGACACATCCTTGAGGATCTGACGCTTGGGCGGCACAACTTTGCCGACCTTGTTCATGGTGAAAACGTACTGGGCCATCAGGATCAACTTCTAAAAAGGAGGGACAACAAAAGAAAGGCGTGAGCGCAAGCCAGCCGTTGATTTTCGGCGATTTTTTTGCGGCAATCCCCCGATTATCGTTCCGTGCGACAATACCCCTGTTGCTCGCTCCAGTTGCCTGCAACATTCGGGCACACCTCTGTGACAGTATCGGCAACGATTCAGGGTGTTTTTGGCCCAACTCCTGACCCCAATCTGCCTTTGACTGGCGGGATGCCCACAAGCTCCCACAGGCCGATCCTGAGCACTCCAGCAGTGCAAAAAAATGACCTTTGAAAATCTGAATCTGGCTCCGGCCATTCTTAAAGCCGTGCTTGAGCAGGGCTATGACACCCCCACCCCGATCCAGGCCCAGGCGATTCCCGCCGTGCTTGCAGGCGGTGATCTTCTGGGCGGCGCCCAGACCGGCACCGGCAAAACTGCGGCCTTTGTGCTGCCGATGCTGCAACGCCTGTCCAGCGAGCCTTCGCTGAAAAACAAGCGCGGCGTCAATGCCGTTCGCTGCCTGATCATGACCCCGACGCGCGAACTCGCGGCGCAGGTCGAGGAAAGTGTGCGCGTTTACGGCAAGTACCTGGAGCTCAGCTCCATGGTGATGTTCGGCGGCGTCGGCATGGGCGCGCAGATTGAAAAACTGCGCCGCGGCGTCGACATCCTGGTGGCCACCCCCGGCCGCCTGCTGGACCACGCCAGCCAGGGCACGCTGGACCTCGGCCAGGTGCAGATGCTGGTGCTCGACGAAGCCGACCGCATGCTGGACATGGGTTTCATCCATGACATCAAGAAGGTGCTGGCGCTGGTGCCCAAGCAGAAGCAGTCGCTGCTGTTTTCCGCCACCTTCAGCGACGAGATCCGCGAGCTGGCCAACGGCCTGCTGAAAAACCCGCAAAGCATCCAGGTCACGCCGCGCAACACCACGGTGCAGCGCATCACGCAGACCATCCACCCGGTCGGCCGTGGCAAGAAAAAAGCCCTGCTCACCCACATCATCAACGAGCACAACTGGAGCCAGGTGCTGGTGTTCACCCGCACCAAGTTCGGCGCCAACAATGTGGCCGAACACCTGACCAAAAACGGCATCCCGGCGATGGCGCTGCACGGCAACAAGAGCCAGACCGCCCGCACCCAGGCGCTGGCCGACTTCAAGAGCGGCAGCATCCGCGCGCTGGTGGCCACCGATATCGCCGCGCGCGGCATCGACATCGACGAACTGCCGCATGTCGTCAACTATGAAATCCCCAACGTCAGCGAAGACTACGTCCACCGTATCGGCCGCACCGGCCGCGCCGGCAACAGCGGCGAGGCGGTGAGCCTGGTCTGCCTGGACGAAGAAGGCTTCATGCAGGACATCGAGCGTTTCACCAAACAGAACATCGAAAAAGTCACCGTGCCCGGTTTTGAAGCCGAGCCCGGCGAAAAAGCCGAGCCGCTGGCGATGGGCCACCAGACCATCTGGGGCGGCATTGGCAAGCCGCCAAGCCGGGACGTGATGCAGGCCGCCGCCAAGGCCGCCCGCAGCGAAATGATGAACCGCATCCGCGAAAACAAGCCGCAGACCGGCCGTGGCGGCAACGCCGGCGGTGGTGGCGGCAATGGCGGAGGCAATGGTGGTGGCGGTCGCGGCCGCAACGGCGGTGGCGGCAATGGTGGCCGCAGCCAGCCCCAGGGCGGCCAGCCGCGCCAGAATTCCGGTTATGGTGGACAGCCTGCACAACATCAGGCGAGGAACTCCAATGACCAACCCCCACGTCAGCGCGAACCCCAGGAACGCGGCGATGCCCAGCCCACCAGCCATGTCTCTTCCGGCTTCCCCTCTTCCGGCCAGCCCACAGGCGGCAACCGCGGCAACTACCGCGGCGGCGGCCGTCCTGCCGGCGGCGGTGGTGGCGGCGGACGCTCGGGTGGCGCTGGTGGCCGGGGCAACGGGTCTGGTCGGTCGGGAAATTCTGGCTCGTTTACTGGCCGATAAAAGCTACGCGGCGGTCCACTGTGTGGGCCGGCGCCCACCCGGGATCACCCATCCCAAACTGCAAGTCCACGTCATCGCGGACTTCGCTACATTCGAGGCGCCCGCGGTGGACGACGTGTTCATCGCGCTGGGCACCACCATCAAGGTCGCGGGCAGCCAGCCCGCTTTCCGCGCCGTCGATTTCGACGCGGTGCTGGCCGTGGCGCGCTCGGCGCGTGCCGCCGGCGCGCGCCGGCTGGGCCTCGTCAGCGCCATGGGCGCCAGTGCCAGCTCCAGCGTGTTTTACAACCGCGTCAAGGGCGAGATGGAAGCTGCCGCCGGCCAGCTCGGTTATGACACGGTGGTGCTGGCCCGCCCCTCGCTGCTCAGTGGTGACCGCAGCACCCTGGGCCAGCCCCAGCGTGCCGCAGAAAAATTCGCAGCGGCGGCCATGCGCCTGCTCAGGCCGCTGACCCCCGCCAACTACCGCGCGATTGACGCAGCGGACGTGGCCGCTGCGCTCGTGAACGGCGTCCTGGCAGGTCGCCCAGGCCAGACCGTGCTGCTGTCGGGCGACATGCAGCCGCGCTGACAATTTCAAATCATTTCGGCCCTCAGCCCATGTCCGGCAAGGGCGAATAGCTACTATTTTTATAGCAAACCGGAAGCTCAGCCCTGCAAAAACAGGGTGACCAGCGGATCCGGCCCGACCTGTCGGCTCCAGTGGCCGTGCAGCGTCGCGTCAAAAGTGGCGCCTTCCGGCAACACGTCGGCAGAATAGAAATGCTCACCCGGGCCGAACACCCGCGACACCCCGCCCTGCAGGCCGATTTCCATCTGCCCGCCCAGAATGAACACCCATTGCGGTTTCGGCGTGCAGTGGAACTGGCTGCGGAAACCCACCGGGCTGTGGCGCAACTGGTAGCCGCTCGAAGGCGCCAGCGGCGACAACATCGCCTGCGGCGAGCCTTCGCTGAGCGCCAGCGCCTCCTCGCGGAATCTGGCGCGGCCATCGGTGTCGGTGTAAAGAATGACTTTGGTGAAAACTGTCATGGTCGGTCCAGGAGAAAAGTGAATCGGAATCGGGCTGCGCACCGTTCAGGACGCGCTGCCGGCGCCTGCATGCCGGCCAGCCAGCACGGCGGCCACGATATCTTCAGGCCGACTGGCAACCTGAAAGCCCAGCACATTCTCGTCCACGCCGGGCGGCTCCAGCGTGGCCAGCTGGCTGTCCAGCAGCGACAAGGGCATGTAATGGCCCGTGCGTGCCGCCATGCGGGCTGCCAGCAGCGCCTGGTCACCGTGCAGATAGACAAAACGCAGGTCCGGTGCGCCGCTGCGCAGGATGTCGCGGTAAGCGCGCTTGAGCGCCGAACACGACAGCACCATTCCCTGCCCTGCCGCTTGCGCCTGGCGCAGGCGTTCGGCCAGCGCCTGCAACCAGCCCTCGCGATCTTCATCGCTCAGCGCAACACCAGCGGCCATGCGCTGCACATTGCGCTCCGGGTGCAACAAGTCACCCTCCAGAAACGGCAGCTTCAAGGCCTCGGCCAGCTGCGCGCCCACGGTGCTTTTGCCGCAGCCGCTGACGCCCATGACCACAAAAATATCGGAATTCATCACCGCTTATTTTGCCCTTCGCGTGGAGACGTCCCGCGGGCCTCAGGCGGTCGCCTGCCTGAACTGCGTCCAGGCGGCGGACGTCGGCGTGGTGCCGGCGCCTGGCAACTCGGGGCGGCGGAAGTAGCCATCCACCACCTCGGCCGGGTCGGTGAAACAGTCCTTGATCCAGGGGATGAATTCGAGCACCTCGCAGGCCGGGTGTGCATACGACAGGTGCACATGCACCTGGCTCATGTCACCCGCGTGCGGCGCCACCGGCAGGCGGAAGGCATGCGCGGTTTCGCAGACACGCAACACCTCGGTCAGGCCGGCCATTCGCGTGACGTCGGGCTGCACCCAATGAATCGCCTGCTGCGCAAAAAATTCGGAAAACGCATCGACGGTGTAGAGCTGCTCGCCCAGCGCGACCGGTATCGACGTGGCGCGCGCCAGCTGCGCATGGCCCTTCACGTCGTCATGCCAGAGCGGCTCCTCGAACCAGAACACATCCGCGTCCTGCGCGGCGCGGCAGAAGCGCTGGCAGGTCGGCAGGTCCCACTTGCCGTTGCCGTCGATCGCCAGCGTGACATCCGGGCCAATCGCCTTGCGCACCGCGGCCAGGCGCCGCAGGTCGCGCTCCACGGTCGATCCGACCTTGATCTTGATGCCGGTAAAGCCGTCAGCCACCGCCCGCTGCGCCCCCTCCACCAGCTTGTCGTCGGCGATGCTGAGCCAGCCGATGTCGGTGTTGTAGGCGCGGACCCGGTCGCGCACCTGGCCGCCCAGCAGTTTCCACAGCGGTTGCTGCGCGGCCTTGGCCTTGAGGTCCCACAGCGCCAGGTCGATCGCGGCATGTGACAGCGTGGTGATGCCGGCGCGGCCTACCCACTGCAGCGCCGGATTGCGCGCCAGTTTTTTCCACAGGCGGTTGATGTCGCCGGCGTCCTCGCCGATCAGCATCGGCGCGTGGCAGGTCTCGATACAGCGCGTGATCAGCTGGTCGCTGGGCAGGTGCGCGTGGGTGCCAGTGAAACCGTAGCCGCTGAGCCCGTTATCGGTGTCAATCTGTGCGCCCACCACGCCCCAGTGGGTGATGCTGTGGGTGCTGTCGGCGATCTGCGAGCCCGTCACCGGCACATGCAGGATGAAAGGACGGACGGATGTGATCTTCATGAAGTCTCCTGATTTTCTTGTTCAGTTCGGCAGGCAGGTGCGCAAGGTGGCGTCGGCGCGCTGGTGCAGATCGGGCAGCAATTCCAGGCCCAGCCCGGGCTTGGCATTGAGGCTGAGCATGCCCTTCGTCACAGTCGGCAATTCGGTCACCAGCTCCTTGTACCAGCCGGTGTAAAAAGCGCGCACGCTTTCCTGGATCAGCGCATTCGGCGCGTGCAGCGACAGGTGGCTGGAGGCGGCCCAGACCACCGGGCCGGTGCAGTCGTGCGGCGCCACCGGCAGTTGCCAGGCATCGGCCATGGCGGCGATCTTGCGGGCCTCGCTCAGGCCGCCGCACCAGCTCAGGTCCAGCATGGCGACACCGGCCACGCAGGTCTGCAAATAGTCCTTGAAGCCCCATTTGTAGCTCAGGGTTTCGCTGGCGCAGATCAGTGCGTCGCAGTCCTTCGCATACTGCTTGAGCAGGTCCAGCGAATCCATGCGGATCGCGTCTTCGTGCCAGAAGGTGTTGAAGGGCTTGAGCGCCCGCGCGATTTTTTGCGCCATCGGCAGTCGCCACAGGCTGTGGAACTCGACCATGATGTCCATTTGCTCACCCACCGCGGAGCGTATCTTGCGAAACGGTTCCAGCGCCAGCTCGAGGTCGCTGTTGCTGATGTACTGGCCGTCGCTTTTTTCGGCCGCCGGATCGAAGGGCCAGATCTTCATCGCGGTCACGCCTTCGGAGAGCAGCGATTCGGCGAGTTCGTCAGCATGGTGCAAAAAACCTTCCAGATCCTCATAAGGCCCGGCATTGGCTTTTTTGGCCTGGCCGATGCCCCAGTTGGCGGTGTTCTGGTTCACGGTGCTGCGCACGTACTGGTAACCGGCGCAGGTGTTGTAGATACGTATGCTGTCGCGGCTCTTCCCGCCCAGCGCGGTGTACAGCGGCATGTTGGCCGCCTTGCCGAAAATGTCCCACAGCGCGATGTCGATCGCGGAATTGCCGCGCGTCTCGACACCGGAGCCGCGCCAGCCGAGGTAACCGGTGAGTTCCCGGTTGCGCGCCTCGATGGCCAGCGGGTCCTTGCCCAGCAGTTTGGGGCCGGCCCATTCGTGGATATAGGCCTCCACGGCCTGCGCGCCCATGAAGGTCTCGCCCAGGCCGACCAGCCCTTCGTCGGTGTAAATCCGGACCCAGATGATGTTGGGAAACTCGCCGAGCCTGAGGGTTTCAACTTTGGTGATTTTCAAGGATGACTCCGTAAAAAAGGCCGCAAGAGTGAACCCTTGCGGCCTTGTAGCGATCGTTGCGGTGGAATCGCGGGTTAACCGCCGCGCGCCTTTTTCAGCGCGTCCATCACCATCTTGACCGGCTCGGCGCCAATCGTCGGGACGTTCTTGTCGTACACCGGCTTGACCTTGTCGAACATGCGTTTCTGCTCGGCCGCGCTGACCTCGTTGACGGTCATGGTCTTCTTCAGGTTGGCCAGCGACTTTTCGTTGAGCGCGCGGTTGGCCGCGCGCTGGACCTTCTGGCCTTCCATGGCGGCTTCACGCAGCACGGCCTGTTCCTGCGGGTTCAGCTGGTCCCAGAGTTTCTTGCTGTACAGCACCAGGAACGGTGTGTAGGCATGGCGCGTCACGCTCAGGTACTTCTGCACCTCGCTGAACTTCGACGTCTCGATGGTGACGAAGGGGTTTTCCTGGCCGTCGATGGTCTTGGTTTCCAGCGCGGTGAACACCTCGCCAAAGGCCATGGGCACGGCATTGGTGCCCAGGGTCTTGAAGGTGTCCAGGAAGATGTTGTTCTGCATCACACGGACCTTGACGCCTTCAAAGTCTTCGGCCTTGGCGACCGGGCGCTTGCTGTTGGTCAGGTTGCGGAAGCCGTTCTCCCAGTAGGCCAGATTGATCAGGCCGGCTTCTTCGAGCTTCTTGTTGAAGTAGGCGCCGGCCGGGCCGTCGAGCACCGCATCGGCTTCCTTCTCATTGGCAAACAGGAAAGGCAGGTCGAAAGCGCCGAGTTCCTTGACGATGCCCACCAGCGGCGAGGACGAGGTGCAAACCATCTCCTGGGTGCCGGCGCGCAGCGCCTGGGTGGCCGGCAGGTCGCCGCCCGCAGCGCCGCCCCAGAAAGCATTGATCTTCATCTTGCCGCCGGTCTTGGCCGCCAGCACTTCCTGCATCTTCTTGACGCCGACGCCGACCGGGTGGTCTTCGTTGACGCCATTGGTGAACTTGATGGTGCGCTCGGCGAACTGCGCGAAGCTCGAAGTGGCCACCAGCAAGGCGGCGGCCGCCAGGGCCAGGGTTCTGCGTTTGAACATGGTTGTCTCCTTTTATATAAACGACAGGGGTTGGGAAAAAGTGTTTACCGCATCCACCACTTCAGTGGTTCGGTAACGATGGATGGAAAAAGTACCAACAGAAACAGCACGGCGAGTTGCGCCATCAGGAAGGGCAGCACACCCTTGAAGGCGGTGTCCATGCTGATCTTGGCGACGCCGCAGACCACATTGAGCACCGTGCCCACCGGCGGCGTGATCAGGCCGATGGCGTTGTTCATGATGAACATGATGCCGAAGTAGACCGGGTCGATGCCGGCCTTGAGCACCACGGGCATCAGCACCGGCGTCAGGATCAGCACCGTCGGCGTGAAGTCGAGCGCGGTGCCGACAATCACGACCAGCACCATCATCACCAACATCAGCAGCATCTTGTTGTCCATGAAGGGCGACATCAGGTTCGCGACCTCGGTCGGGATGTTGGCCACCGTGATCAGCCAGGCGCTGACCATGGCGGCGGCCACCAGGAACATCACCACAGCCGTTGTCTTGCCCGCCGACAGGATCAGGCCGTAAAGCTCCGACCACTTGAGCTCACGGTAGATGAACATGCCGACGACAAAGCTGTAGACCGCGGCCACCACCGCGGCTTCGGTCGGCGTGAAGATGCCGAACTTCATGCCGCCGATGATCACGATGGGCAGGGTCAGCGCCACGCCGCCCTGGGCCGTGATGTGCAGCCGGCCGGCCAGGGAGAGTTTGGGCGCCGAGGGAACGTTTTCCTTTTTGGCCACCCACCACCAGGTCAGGCCAATGGCCAGACCCATCAGCAGGCCCGGAACGATGCCGGCCAAAAACAGCTTGGTGATCGACACATTGCCGGCCACGCCGAAAATGATCAGGCCGATCGACGGCGGGATCACCGGCGCAATAATGCCGCCCGAGGCGATCAGGCCGGAGGCCCGGCCGACGTTGTAGCCGGCGGCCCGCATCATCGGGATCAGCAGCGCAGCCAGTGCGGCAGTATCGGCAATCGCCGAGCCCGACAGCGATGCCATGATCACCGCGGCGATCACCGTCACATAACCAAGGCCGCCGCGGTAATGCCCGACCCAGGCCATCGCCAGATTGACAATGCGGCGGCTGATGCCGCCGGCGTTCATGAACTCCCCGGCCAGCAGGAAAAAAGGCACGGCCAGCAGCGGGAAGTTGTCGGCGCCGTCGACAAAACGCTGGGCCAGGATCTGGCTGTCGAAAGTCACTAGGCCGCTGGTCGCGGCCAGAAAGGCCATCAGCGTGACGCCGCAGACCAGCAACGCATAGGCGATCGGCATGCCGATCGCCATGGCTGCCAGCAGGCTCAAAATAAAAACAGTGACCGTCATGCCTTGCTTCCCTGAATCTGTTTTTCCACGTCGGCCAGGCCTTCGGTTTCTATCACCTGCACCAGTTCTTCCTCAGTGATGCGGCCGGTGACCAGGCGGAACAACACGTTGAGATTGATGATGCCCATCACCACGCTGACGATGTAGCCGATGCCGTAAATCCAGATCATCGATATGCCCACCACCGGCGAGACGTTGCTGAGCTGCAGCTCATGCATTTCATAAGTGCCCATGAAAAACAGCACATTGCAGAACAGCATCAATGACTCGCTGAGGAACAGGCAGAATTTCTTGCCCAGAACCGGCAGGTGTTTGACCAGGGTGTCCACGCCCAGATGCCCGCCTTCGTGCATGGCCAGCATGGCGCCGATGTAGGTCAGCCAGATGAAGAAGTAGCGCGACATCTCGTCGGACACCGAGATGCCGGAATTGAAGGCATAACGCAGCACCACATTGCCGAAGACCATGATCACCATGGCGACCATGCAGACCACCACCAGCAGTTCCAGCAGCTTGTAGAACCAGTAAATCGATGTATCAACGGCTTTTTGCATTTGAAGCTTCCTCGGGTCCTGCGTCCGGTTCAGGCGGCCTTGAGCTGCCGCGCGGGGCTGCTCAGCACGGGAAGCCGCCGGCGCGAGGCCAGCACTTCCTCGATGTCTTCCTTGGCGCCGTCGATCAGCACGCGAATCGCGATCTCGGCCTCGTCGGGCCGGTGCGCAATCACCGCGTCCAGCACCGCGCGGTGCAGCGGCAGCGACTGCACCGGGCCGTCCTTGCGCCGGGTTGAAATTTCGAAGCTGGTGCGCAGCAGCGCGCCCAGCGCCTTGCTCATCTGCACCAGCATGCGGTTGCGGCTGGCCCGCAGCAGGCCCTGGTGAAAGCGCAGGTCATGGGTCACGTAGTCCCCGCCATGTTCGACCGCGTGTTTCATGCCGGCGTAGGCAGCCTCGACTTCGGCGATGTCCTGGGCGGTGGCACGTTCGGCGGCCAGCCGCATCGCCGCGGGCTCGACCACCCGCCGCAGGTCCTGCAAGTCGCGCAGGAATTCGGGGGTCAGTCCGGCCTTGGACTGCCAGATGATCACGTCCGGGTCAAACCAGTTCCAGTGATCCTCGGACAACACGCGCGTGCCGACCTTGGGCCCGGTGGTCATCAGGCCCTTGGCAATCAGCGACTTCACGGCTTCGCGCACCACGGTCCGACTGACGCCCAGCTCCTGGCACAACACCGGTTCGGGCGGAATCGACGCACCCACGGCATACCGCCCCGCGACGATGGCTTCGCCGAGATGGTCGACTGTGTTTCCGTGGACGTTCTTGATCATGGTTTTCACTAGGATTCGCGGCGCAATGGTATGACGATAATACGTTTACATATTCCGGATTTACCCTATGACCGCACCCACCCGCCCGAAAAAGAAACCTTCCGAACTTCGCAGCCAGCAATGGTTCGGCCGCCAGGACCGCGATGGCTTTGCCTACCGCAGCTGGGTCAAGGGCAAGGGGGTGCCGCACGACCAGTTCGATGGCCGGCCGGTCATCGGCATCTGCAACACCTTCAGTGAACTGACGCCCTGCAACTCGCACTTCCGCACGATTGCCGAGCAGGTGAAGATTGGCGTGTACGAGGCCGGCGGCTTCCCGCTCGAATTCCCGGTGATGTCGCTCGGTGAAACCCTGTTGCGCCCCACCGCCATGCTGTACCGCAACCTCGCCAGCATGGACGTGGAAGAAAGCATTCGCGGCAACCCGATCGACGGCGTGGTGCTGCTGATGGGCTGCGACAAGACCACGCCGTCACTGGTGATGGGCGCGGCCAGCGTCGATCTGCCCACCGTCGGCGTCAGCGGCGGCCCGATGCTCAGCGGCAAATGGCGCGGCCAGGAACTGGGCTCGGGCACCGGCGTCTGGAGCATGAGCGAACAGGTGCGCGCCGGCACCCTCAAACTCGCCGACTTTTTCGAAGCCGAAAGCTGCATGCACCGCAGCCACGGCCACTGCATGACCATGGGCACGGCTTCCACCATGGCCAGCATGGTCGAGGCGCTGGGCATCGGCCTGCCGGGCAACGCCGCCTACCCGGCGGTGGACGGCCGGCGCAATGTGCTGGCGCGTTTGGCCGGGCGTCGCGCGGTCGAGATGGTGCATGAAGACCTGGTGCTCTCGAAAATCCTGACGCGCGAGGCTTTTGAAAACGCCATCAAGACCCTGGCCGCGATTGGCGGCTCGACCAACGCGGTGATCCACCTGATCGCGATGGCCGGGCGCATCGGCGTCAAGCTCACGGTGGACGACTTCGACCGGCTCGCCAGCGAGCTGCCCTGCCTGGTCAACCTGCAGCCCTCGGGCCAGTTCCTGATGGAAGACTTCTGTTACGCCGGCGGCCTGCCGGTGGTCATGAAAGAGATCGCCCGGCACCTGCACACGGGCGCCATCACTGCCAACGGAAAAACCATCGGCGAGAACATCGCCGATGCGCAGAACTACAACACCGAAGTGATCCGGCCGCTGGCCACACCTTTCAAGGACAAGGCCGGCATCGCCGTGTTGCGCGGCAACCTGTCGCCACGCGGTGCGGTGATCAAGCCGAGCGCCGCCACGCCCGCGCTGATGGTGCACACCGGGCGCGCGGTGGTGTTTGAAAACATCGAGGACTTTCACGCACGTATTGACGACGACAGCCTGGACATCGACGAGACCTGTGTCATGGTGCTGAAAAACTGCGGCCCCAAGGGTTACCCCGGCATGGCCGAGGTCGGCAACATGCCGCTGCCACCCAAGATCCTGAAGAAGGGCATCACCGACATGGTGCGCATCAGCGACGCGCGCATGAGCGGCACCGCCTACGGCACGGTGGTGCTGCACACCGCGCCCGAAGCCGCGGCCGGCGGCCCGCTGGCCATCGTCCAGAACGGCGACATGATCGAGCTCAACGTGCCCGAGCGCCGGCTGCAGTTGTTGATCAGCGACGAGGAGCTGGCGCGCCGCCTGAGCCTGTGGACGGCGCCGCCGCCGCCGCTGTCCTCGGGTTACTGGAAGCTGTATGTGGACCATGTGCTGCAGGCCGACCAGGGCGTGGACCTGGACTTCCTGGTCGGCAAGCGCGGGGCCTTTGTGCCGCGGGACAACCATTGAGCCGTGGCGCACCGGCCGAAGGGGCCCAGGCGATGCAACAGCTGCTGGCGGTGGACTGGGGCAGCTCGTCCCTGCGTGGCGCCCTGCTGGACAGCCAGGGTCGGGTGCTCAAGGAGCGCTCGTTCCCGCGCGGCATCCTGACCGTGTCGCCGGGCGACTTTGCTACCGTTTTTGAAGCATGTTTTGCCCACTGGACAGGGGCTGCAGGCACTTTTTGCCTGATTTCCGGAATGGCCGGCAGCAAGCAGGGCTGGCTGGAAGCGCCCTACTGTGCCTGCCCCGCCGGGTTTGACGAAGTCGCGTCGCATCTGGCCTGGATCAGGGCCGGGCGCATTGCCATCGTGCCCGGGCTGAGCTGCGAGCATGAAGGCATCCCGGACGTGATGCGTGGTGAAGAGACCCAGGTGTTCGGCGCGCTGCAACTGCTGGGCCTGCAGGACGGCCTGCTGATCTTGCCGGGCACCCACAGCAAGTGGGTCCATGTGGCGGGCGGCAGGATACGGGACTTTTCCACCAGCATGACCGGTGAGTTTTATGCGCTGCTGCGCCAGCACTCGCTGCTTGCGCGCAGCCTGCCGGACACCGACGGCGAGCTCGACGGGGAGGCCTTCGACGAAGGCGTGGCGCTGGCGCTGCGCGGCGCCGGCCTGCTGCAGACCGCCTTCAGCGTGCGCACCCTGTCGCTGTTTGGCCGCATGGCCGCAAGCCGGCTGCCGAGTTATCTCTCCGGCCTGGTGATCGGCGAGGAAATCCGCACCCATGCGCTGCCGGCCGGCATGCCGGTCGTGCTGATCGGCGCGGAGCAGCTCACCGAACGTTACCAACGCGCGCTCGCCCAACGTCAGGCGGTCGTGCGGCGTGTCGGCGCCGAAGCCACCTGGCGCGGGCTGTGGGCGCTGGCGCAAACCATTCATCCGAGCTGGGACCCATGACCTCACCCCACGACAAATTTGCCGCCGCACTGACAGACCTGCCGCTGGTCGCCATCCTGCGCGGCCTGCGGCCCGATGAAGCGCTGACGGTCGGTCAGGCGCTGCTGACCGCGGGCTGGCGCCTGATCGAGGTACCGCTGAATTCCCCGCAGCCGCTGCAAAGCATCAACGTGCTGGCAAGCGCTTTTCCCACGGCCCTGGTGAGCGCCGGCACCGTGCTGACGGCGGACCAGGTGCGTGAGGTGTTCGCCGCCGGCGGCCAGCTGGTGGTCTCGCCCAATTTCGATGCGGCCGTGGTGCGCGAAGCGGTTCGCCTCGGCATGGTCTGCCTGCCCGGCGTGATGACCGCCACCGAGGCCTTTGCCGCCTTGCAGGCGGGGGCGACCGGGCTCAAGCTGTTTCCGGCCGAAATGATCACGCCGGCCGTGGTCAAGGCGCTGCGGGCGGTGCTGCCGGGCCCCACCGTGCTGTTGCCGGTGGGCGGCATCACGACCGGCAACATGGCGGCCTACCGCACGGCCGGCGCCAGCGGTTTCGGCATCGGCTCGGCGCTGTATGCACCGGGCATGACAGCGGCCCAGGTTGCCGAGAATGCCATGAAATTTATAGCTGCTTACGCGGGTACCATCAGGGCATGAGCCCAATTTCATTCAAAGATTCAAACGCTGTTTCGTTTGGCCTGACTGGCCGGGTCTGCATCGTCACCGGCGGCGCGCAAGGCATTGGCGAGGCCTGCGCGCGGCGTTTTGCGCGCGAGGGCGCGCAGGTCGTGATCGCCGACATGGCCGACGCGGCCGGCGAAGCGCTCGCCGCCGAACTCGGCGCGCTGTACCTCCATTGCGATGTTGGCGACAAGGCCGATGTCGATGCGACCGTCGCCCGCACCCTGAAGGCCCACGGCCGCATCGATGTGCTGGTCAACAACGCCGGCATCTTCCGGGCGGCTGAATTTCTGGACGTCAGCGAAGCCGACTTCGATGCAGTCCTGCGCGTCAACATCAAGGGCAGCTTCCTGATGGGCCAGGCGGCGGCGCGTGTGATGGCGCGGCAAGGCAGTGGCAACATCGTCAACATGAGTTCGGTCAACGGTGTGCTGGCGATCCCGACGATTGCCAGCTACAACGTCAGCAAGGGCGGCATCAACCAGCTGACGCGCGTGATGGCGCTGGCACTCGCGGACAAGGGCATTCGTGTCAACGCCGTCGCGCCCGGCACCATCGCCACCGAACTGGCCGCCAAAGCGGTGTTGACCAGCGACGAGGCCAGAGCGAAGATCCTGAGCCGCACGCCGATGAAACGGCTGGGCGAACCGTCGGAGATCGCCGACGTGGTGGCCTGGCTGGTCAGTGACGCGGCCAGTTATGTCACCGGCGAAATTGTCACGGTGGACGGCGGGCGCATGACACTCAACTACACGGTACCGGTTTAGCCGCTGATTTTTGCGTCGGCTTGACATGGATCAGTCGCGCGCTGGCGGGCACCGTCCTGAAAGGGACGGACCTCACTAGACTGGAAGCCAACTTCCGGAGTTCGCCATGATGCCGAATCGTTTCATCGCTGCCATCGCAGCCGTCGCCCTGCTGGGCCTGGCCGGTTGCGCCCACCCACCCCACGGCCACATGGCCCATGCCGGCGCAGCAGCCGCGCCCGGACACGCCACGCCGATGGCCCACATGGACGAACACATGAGCGCCATGCGCGCCATGCACGAGCGGATGGCGCGCGCCAGGACGCCGGAGGAACGCAACGCACTGATGGCCGAACACCACAAACTGATGCAGGATGGCATGGGCATGATGGGCGGCATGGGGCCAGGCGCCAAAGGCGGGATGGGCGGGATGATGGGCGGCCCGGGCGCCATGCCCGCTGACCCGGCGGCGCGCCAGCAATGGATGGAAAAACGCATGGAGATGATGCAGTCCATGATGCAGATGATGCTGGACCGCCTGCCTCCGGCGCCCGCCAAACCCTGAAAGACGCCATGAACTCCCGCACCCCGTCCGCTGGCGGCGCCGCCTACGGTTTCTATTGCAAGCCGGCCGCCAGCAGCTTTGCCGAGGTGGTAAGCCGCGTCACCGAAGCCCTCAAGGTCGAAGGCTTCGGCGTGCTGACCGACATCGACGTGCAGGCGACCATGAAAGCCAAGCTGGGGATCGATGGACGGCCCTACCGCATCCTGGGCGCCTGCAATCCGCCGCTGGCGCATCGCGCGCTGAGCGCCCAGCCCGATGTCGGACTGCTGCTTCCCTGCAACGTCATCGTGCGGGAGGATCAGGATGGCAGCTTCACCGTGGGCTTCATGGACCCGGTCGCGGTGATGCAGATGAGCAGGAATCCCGAGGTGGCCCGCGTGGCCGATGAGGTCCGCGATCGGCTCGAGCGTGTGCGCGCCGCACTGACGGCAGCCGCCGGGGGCAGTGCAGCGCCTTGAGCCGGCGCACCCCCACCAGCGGGAACGGGCTCGCTGGCGGACAAGCTGCCTGTCATGCGGCCATGCTGTCATGCTGCCATGAGGCCGGATGACCCCGTCTTACACTGCCGCCATGCCGTCCTCGCCTGACTTTTCCACCCTGATCGGCCTGAGCGTGGCCCTGGGCATCGGCCTGCTGGTTGGCGCTGAACGCGAACGCCGCAAAGGCAGCGGGCCGACACGCGGCGCCGCCGGCATACGCACGTTTGCGGTGAGTTCCCTGCTGGGCGCCGTCGCGGTGCTGCTGGGCGGCGGCCTGTTGCTGGCGGCTGTCGCGCTGGTCACGGGCGCGCTGGCCCTCGTTGCCTACCAGCGCAGCCGCGAGCAGGACCCGGGCATGACCACCGAAATCGCCCTGCTGCTGACCTGCCTGCTCGGCGGGCTGGCGCTGCGCGACGCGGCGCTGGCCGCGGGCCTGGGCGCGGCCCTGGCGGCGCTGCTGGCGGCACGCAAGCGCCTGCACCATTTTGTGCGCAGCGTGCTGACCGAGCGCGAGCTGCACGATGCCCTGCTGTTTTCAGCGGCGGCCCTGATTGTCCTGCCACTGGCCCCGGACCGTTTCCTGGGCCCGCTGGACGCCATCAACCCGCATGCGATCACCCAGCTGATCGTTCTGGTGATGGCGGTGAGCGCCCTCGGTTACGTCGCGACGCGTGCCCTGGGTCCGCGTTACGGCTTGCCGCTGGCCGGGTTTGCGGCGGGCTTTATTTCAAGCACCGCCACCATTCATGCCATGGGCAGACGTGCGGCCGGGGCCCAGGCCGACGGCGCCATCGCCGGCGCCGTGCTCTCCAGCCTGGCCACCATGCTGCAGCTGGCGGTGGTGGTGGCCGCGCTGCAACCGGCGCTGCTGCAGGCGCTGATGTGGCCGCTGCTTCTCGGCGCTGCGGCGGCCTGCGCCTACAGCCTGCTGTTTTTCCCGCGCAAAGCGCCGGCTCCCCAGGACAGCAACAGCCGCCCGGACCCGGCGGACCTGGGCCGCGCCTTCGATCTCCAGGGCGCGCTGGTGTTTGCAGCCATCGTGGCCGGCGTGCTGGTGGTGTCGGCGGCGCTCAGCGCCTGGCTGGGCGCACGCGGAACCTTGCTGGCGGCTGCAGCCACCGGACTGGTCGATGCCCATGCGACCGCCGCCTCGGTCGCCTCGCTGGTGGCGGCAGGCAAGCTGCCACAGGACGCCGCACTGTGGCCGATCCTTGTCGGCCTGAGCACCAACGCACTGATGAAGGCGGTGGTGGCCTTCCATGCCGGGGGTGTCAGCTACGCCGCGCGTATCGTGCCGGGGCTGGTGCTGATGATCGCTGCGGTCTGGCTGGGTGTGTGGTTCGGGTGAATCCCCGTCGCATGGCGTGCTACTGAATCCATAGCGGATCGCCCATGTGGATAAAGGGCTGGAGGCCTTTTTGACGTCAAGCCCCGGCAGACGGCAGGCGTCTCAGCAGGCTCGTCGTGCTGCGCGGCCAGCCGACGCGACCGAACCAGGCGCCACCGGCGATCGCCCAGGTGTTGATCAGGCCGTAAACCACCAGCGCCACGCCCTGCGCCACAAAAACAGCAGTGAGACCGCCGCCCCAGCGCAGCGCCAGCCAGCCGCCGGTCACGGCCACGACCAGCCGCGCGATGTTGCCGATGACAGGCCAGAGCAGCCGCCCGGCCCCCTGCGACGCAAAGTACAGCGCCAGGCCCAGCCCGAAGAAACCGTAGAGCGGCCCCACGACGCGCAGGTAGGCGCTGCCGGCTTCAATCATGGCCGGGTCGCTGTTGAACAGTGACAGCCAGGCGTGCGGAAAAAAGGCAGCCCACAGGCCGATGGCTTCGGTCATCACAAACGCCAGGCCCGCGCCGGTCCAGGTGGCGCGCAAGGCACGCTCGCGCTGCCCGGCGCCCATGCAGGTACCGACCATGGCCACCAGCGGCGCACCGAATCCGAACACCAGCGGCACCAGCAGGTACTCCAGCCGCGAGGCCGTTCCATAACCGGCAATCGCCGCCGTGCCAAAACCGCCGACCAGCGCCGTGGTGACGCCGATCGCGAGATTGGTGGCGACGGTGGAGACGGTGCCGACCAGGCCGACGCGCAGGATGTCCCTGAACAAGGCCCAGCGGTAACGGATGTGCTTGAGCGAGGGACGCAACAGGCTTTTCGGCGACCACAGGTAGGCGGCCAGCACCAGGCTGCCCACCAGGTAGTAGGCCAGCAGGGCGACGGCGCCGCCGGCGATGCCCAGGCCGGGCAAAGGACCCCAGCCGAAAATCAGCAGGGGCGACAGCGGCAACAACAGCAGCGCGCCCAGCACCGTGACATTGGCCGGCACCGCCATGTTGCCGGTGCCGCGGATCACGGCCGACAGCGTGTTGAACATCCAGACCAGCACCGCGCCGGCAAACACCCAGTTCGAATAGACCATGGCGGCTTCCAGCGCGCCACCGGTGCCGCCCATGCGGGTGTACAGCCAGCGCCCGCCGCCCAGCACCGCGACGGTGAAGACCAGCGCGAACACCGCGGCAATCACCAGCGCATGCAGCACCAGCGCATCGGCATCGTCACGCCGGCGCGCGCCCAGCGCACGCGCAATCGCCGATGCGATGCCGCCGCCCATGGCGCCGGCCGAGGTCATCTGCATCAGCATCACCACCGGAAACACCAGCGCCATGCCGGCCAGTGCGTCGGTGCCCAGCTTGCCGACGAAGTAAGTCTCGATCAGGCCCACCGCGGCCTGCGCCAGCATCACCAGCACATTGGGCAAGGCCAGGCGCAGCAAGGTCGGGGCGATCGGCGCCTCGAGCAGCATGCGCGTGCGCGGATCCAGATGGTTGGTCCCCCCGCTCATCGTTGATCCGATGGTGCTGCGGCTGCGGCCGCTGCTGGAATGGCGGAGCCAGCATTCGACGCCCCGGCGCTGTTCATGCTGCAAGCTTTCCGGCGCGCGGCAGTCTGGCTTCGCGGATCGGCAAATTGACCAGCGCTGCACCGACGGCGAGCACGATGTCGATGTACCAGACCCAGTCATAACTGCCGGTCGCCTGGAACACATAGCCGCCGAGGAAGGCGCCGAAGAACCCGCCCACCTGGTGGGACAGCATCACGATGCCGAACAACATGGCCATGTTGGCGGTGCCGAACATCTTGGCTACCAGGCCTGCCGTCGGTGGAACGGTCGACAGAAAGGTCACGCCCATGACGGCTGCAAAAATCAGCATCACCGCTGGTGTCTTGGGTGCCAGCAGGAACACCAGCACCGCCAGGCCGCGCGTCGCATACAGCAATGCCAGCAGCGACTTCATGCGCCAGCGGCCCACGGCCCAGCCCATGGCCAGGCTGCCAATGATGTTGAACAGGCCGATCATGGCCAGCGCCCAGCCGCCGATGGCGGGTGGCAGGCCACAGGCTGCGACCACACCCGGCAAATGCGTGGCCAGGAAGGCCACATGAAAACCACAGACCAGAAAGCCCAGGCTCAGGTAACGGTAGCTGGGCGTGGCCAGCGCCTGGCGGATGGCTTCACGCGCGCTCAGCGCTTTTTTGCCCGAGGCGGCGGCCGCCTGCGCAGCCAGGGCCTGGGAGTTGCCCTTGAGCACCCACACCGCCGGCAGTGCCAGCAACACCAGCACACCCAGCCACTGCATCGCGCTGGCCCAGCCGACCGCGGCGGTCAGGCCGATCGCGATCGGCGCCATCGCGAACTGGCCGAAGGAGCCGCCCGCATTGACAATGCCGCTGGCCAGGCCGCGTTTTTCCAGCGGCACCAGCCGGGCCGTCGCCGCCATCAGCACCGACGGGCCGGCCATGCCGGCCCCGCCCGCGGCCAGCACACCGATGGCAAAAATCAATCCTGCCGTGCTGGTCATCAACGGCGTGATCAGCGTGCCGATGGCCACCAGCAGCACACCGAGAAAAATCACGCGCCCGGTGCCTATGCGATCGGCCACCGCGCCGGCAAACGGTTGGGTCAGGCCCCACCACAGCTGGCCAAAGGCAAAGGCCAGGCTGATGCTGCCTATGCCCAGCGCGGTCGAGGTGTTGAGCGCCGACAGGAACAGGCCCATGGTCTGGCGCACACCCATGGTCAGGGCGAAGGTGCCGGCCGCGGCCAGCAAGACCAGCCACAGCAGCTTGTTGTTGCTTGCGGCCGGCGCCGCCACGGTCGATGTATCACTCATCATCAGCTCCAGGCAGGGGCGACAGGCGTTCCAGCGAAGCATCAATCAGCGCGTGCAAGGCCCGCACCTGCTCCACACCGAGGATCTGGTTGATGCTTTCCTGCGCCACACGCCAGCGGCGCTGCGCCTCGGCGCGTTTCTCGCGGCCGCTGTCGGTGATGCTGACGAGCCGGCTGCGGCCGTCGCTGCCCGCCTCCAGCGTGAGCCAACCGGCAGCAATCAATGGCTTGAGGTTGCGCGTCAGGGTGGAGGCGTCAACCTTCATCGCACGCGCCAGATCGCCCGGGCGCAAGGGGCCCAGCTTGAACACATGGGACAACAGCGAGTACTGCGTGGTCTTGAGGCCGGTTTTGCCGACTTCGTCATCGTAGTGCCGGGCGACGCGGCGCAGCAACTGGCGCAATTTCATGTTGGTACAACCCTGCGGCCTGAGATCGGGCGGCGCGGGGGCGGAAGTAACGGCGGTGACAGTGCTCATGATTCGATTGTAGCTACAATTGTTGTATATGCAATCAAAGGAACAAAACAATGACCCCTGAACAAACCCTGGCTTTGTGGAATGAAGAGCGCGACGCCGTGGTGGCCCGCATGCTGGCCGGCGGCGGCAAAGCCGGGCTGGCGAGTCCCGGGATGGTAGCCGGCAAGACCGGACTGGAAGTGATGCAGGCCATGCTGGCCGGCGCACTGCCCTTTCCGCACATCGCTGATACGCTGGACTTTTCACTGGTCGAGGTCGCGCCGGGCAAGGCGGTGTTCCAGGGCACACCCCAGCTCAAGCACTACAACCCGCTGGGCAGCGTGCACGGCGGCTGGTACGCCACGCTGCTGGATTCGGCGCTGGGTTGCGCCGTGCATACGATGATGCCGGCGGGTCGGGCCTACACCACGGCCGAGCTGGGCGTCAACATCGTGCGGGCGGCCTCCGACAAGACCGGGCCGCTGCGGGCCATCGGCACGGTGATCCATTGCGGCCGCCAGCTCGCCACGGCCGAGGCGCGCATTGTCGGGCCCGATGGCAAGCTGTATGCCCATGCGACCACCACCTGTCTGGTGTTTGAAGTGCCCGCGGCCCGCGCCGGCTGACACAACGCGGCGGCGCAGCTCAGGCCGGCTGGCGCGACAGTGGACCGGACTGGGTCCGTATCTGCTCGACGCGGCGGTTCACCAGGGCAGCGGCCAGCAGCCACTTGACGCGCGTGAGCCATCCGCGCTGCAAATCCTCGTGTTCGGCATCGCGATAGAAATGCTCGGGGTCGTGCGCGACGCCCCAATCGTGCACCGGCAGGCTGGTCGCGTCCGACAGGTGGTACTGGGCATACACCGAGTGTTGACCATCCCAGAAATGGCTGCCACGCACGTGGATGCCGTAACCCACATGGCCGTCCTGGCTGGCCAGCAGTTCGACGGCCCGGGTTTCCAGCAAGGAGTCGGTCACATAGGTATCGGTCTGCAGCCAGCGCCCGTCCAGGTAAACCTCGCCGATCGCGTGGGTGATGGTGCCGTTGGGCACATCGATGATGCCCCTGAGAAACGCGCTCGGCAAGGTCACAAAACGAAGCCTTGCCGGCACACCGACGGAACGCAACAGGGCCACAAACAGCGTGCCCTTGGTATGGCAGTCCCCGCGCCCCGCCTTGAGGACGCCGGCCGCCGTCACATGGTCGAAGCCGGCCACGCAACCGAAAGGCATGGCTTTCACAAAATCGTGAATCAGGATGGCTTTCTGGATTTCGGTGTTGGCCAGTTGCGTGATGCGCAGGGCCTGGATGCGCAGCTTGGGATCGTCCAGATCCAGCAAGCGGGTGGGGACCAACCAGTCCTGCGGATGGTCATTCTGGGAAGGCAAGGACATGAGCAGCGCGTGCAGTTTTTATTGCCGTCGATTATGCAGGCCGATTCGTCGCGCGCCGAATGCAGCGATGGCAAAAACAGCAAAAGTGTCGCTTGTCCGCCATGTCCACGCGGCGCAACAGGTGTTGGAAAATTGCAGCACAATCAGGAAAAATCACATGCACCCTCCCGCAAGAAAGTAAACCATGAGACTCCTGCACACCATGCTGCGCGTTGGCAACCTGCAACGCTCCATCGACTTCTACACCCAGGTGCTGGGCATGACCTTGCTGCGCACATCGGAGAACCCCGAGTACAAATACAGCCTGGCCTTTGTCGGCTACGAAGGCGGCAACCCCGGCCAGGCCGAGATCGAGCTGACCTGGAACTGGGGCACCGACAGTTACGAGATGGGCACCGCCTATGGCCACATCGCGCTCGGTGTGCCGGACGCTTATGCGGCGTGTGAAAAGATCAAGTCAGCCGGCGGCAACGTGACGCGCGAAGCCGGCCCGGTCAAGGGCGGGACCACCGTGATTGCTTTTGTGACGGATCCCGATGGGTACAAGATTGAATTGATCGAGCGCAAGAGTGACATCGGCGGAGCTGGCCTGCGCTGATTGCGGCAGCCGGATGCACCTGCCTCTGCCGAACACTTAGCCTCACGCTCCGCCTGTAGCGTGCCTTGGGCAGTAGTTCCAACTCCCCACTTCCAGCCCCCCGCCCTTCCCTCGCCCCGCTGGGCGAGGGAAGGGAGCCTCATTTGGCCGCGTGCGCTGCGCTCGCGTGCAAACATGACTGACTCTTGGGATTCCCGTCCTGGAAGCGCTGCGCGCTTCCAGGACTCCGGAGTCTTTTCCCCGCATTGGCTGTTCTCCACCCGTCGGGCTGGGCCGAGGAGCGCAGCGAAAAATGGATCAGGGCGAGCGATTGTCTGAGCGAAGCGAGTTCGAGCTCGACCCCATTTT
>PNNC01000106.1 GCA_013824015.1 Polaromonas sp. | reverse complement strand
CGCACGGCCTGGTGGCCATGGTCGGTGCAGCCGCACATGGCCTTGAGCTTGGGCGTGGCCGAGTAGTCGCCGCCGGCGGTGGCCATCAAAATCTGTTCGACCAGGCCGGTGCAGGATCCGCAGGAGGCGCTGGCCTTGGTGTGTTTGCGCACCTCGTCGAGGGTGAACAGGCCCTTTTCCTTGATGGCCTTGCAGATCGCTCCCTTGCTGACGCCGTTACAGCCGCAGACCTCGGCCTCGTCGGGCATGGCGGCCGCCTTGTTGTGGCCTTCGTGGCCGGCATCGCCGATGTTGGACTCGCCGAACATCAGGCGGTCGCGAATGTCGCCGACACTTCGGCCGTCGCGCAGCAGCTTGAAGTAATACGAGCCGTCGACGGTGTCGCCGTAGAGGCAGGCACCGATCAGCTTGTCGTCCTTGATCACCAGCTTCTTGTAGACGCCGCCGAAAGGGTCGCTCATGACAATTTCTTCGGTGCCTTCGCCGCCCAGGAATTCACCGGCGGAAAACAGGTCGATGCCGGTGACCTTGAGCTTGGTCGAGGTCAGCGAGCCGGTGTAGCGGCCAATGCCGAATTGCGCCAGGTGGTTGGCCGCCACCTTGGCCTGCTCGAACAGCGGCGCGACCAGACCGTAGGCGATGCCGCGGTGCGCCGCACATTCGCCGACCGAGTAGATACGCGCGTCGGTGACCGTCTGCATGGTGTCGTTGACGACGATGCCCTTGTTGCAGTGCAGGCGCATTTTTTCGGCCAGTTCGGTGTTCGGGCGTATGCCGACCGCCATGACCACAAGGTCAGCGGCCACTTCGCTGCCGTCCTTGAATTTGATGGCGGTCACACGCCCGTCCGGGCCGCCCACGAGTTCCTGGGTCTGCGCGCCCATCAGGAACTTCAGGCCGCGGCTCTCCAGCGACTTCTGCAGCAGCTTGCCGGCCACGCTGTCGAGCTGGCGCTCCATCAGCGTGGGCATCACATGCACCACGCTGACCTCCATGCCGCGCAGCATCAGGCCGTTGGCGGCCTCCAGCCCGAGCAGGCCGCCGCCGATCACCACGGCCTTTTTGTACTTTGTCGCCGCGTCAATCATCGCGTTGGTGTCGGCGATGTCGCGGTAGGCGATCACGCCCAGCAGGTCCTTGCCGGGCACCGGCAGCATGAAGGGGTTGGAGCCGGTGCACATCAGCAGGCGGTCGTACTCCTCTTCGGTGCCGTCTTCGGCGCGCACGATGCGCTTGATGCGGTCCACTTCAACGACCTTCTTGCCGGCATGCAGCGTGATGTGGTTGTCGGTGTACCAGTCCCAGCTGTTGAGCACAATCTCGTCCAGCGTCTGCTCGCCGGCCAGCACCGGCGACAGCAGGATGCGGTTGTAGTTGGGGTGCGGCTCGGCGCCGAAAACGGTGATGTCGTAAAGATCGGGCGCGACCTTGAGCAGTTCCTCAAGTGTGCGTACACCTGCCATGCCGTTGCCGACCATGACCAGTCTGGATTTTTTCATCGTGCCACTCCAATGGGATGCGGTGTTGCCGGCGCAGGCGCCGAAGCCATGCTGGCTTTCGAAAAACAGGAGGTAAAAACCATGATGCTCTCTCCTGTTGAACAGGGACCCGGCTGTTGCCGGTGCTGAGGGACACCAATGCACACGTCGTTATGCGCAGAACCCGCGGTGTGGAGACCGGGGTGGGCGCGGCGTTGCGCCCGCAAGTACTCATGCAAAACCTGTGCCACCACGGGTGGCCGCCCGGCGGCAGGGGCCAGGCGGGCGGTTTGCGCGCCGTTGATGGACGACGCCCCCCGTGGATCAGCTCCAGCGGGGGGCGTTGTTGCTTGTCAGCGCTGGCAGGACAGGCCTGCCTGCCGCGCTGCGCGTTTCGGGACCGGTGGTGCAAGCGCTGCGCCGCGCACCAAAAAGGCGTTTGCGGCGCGGCCGGCGGTGCGCTGTCGGCTTAGCTGCGTGACGGTTTGGCCTGCAGCTTTTGCCTGGCTGCTGCGGCGTTCGGCTGGAACAGCATGCTCATGGCGATCAGAAAGCCCATCGACAAGGCAGCGATGATCACCAGCGATGAAATGCTGAACGAGCTCACGTAGCCAAATCCCTGGGGGATCGCGCTGCGGTTGGCCGTGGTGCAGACAAATTCCGCAGCCGCCATGCCGGTGTAGTGCATCGCGCAGACGGCCACCCCCATGACCAGGGCTGCGCCGAAACGTGTGGCCAGGGTCGCGGTGTTGAAGGCCAGCCAGAGGGCCGCGGTCGCGGCGACGATGGCAATCGCGATGGACGCGGCGATCAGGGCATAGTCCCACTGGATATAGCCGCCGAATTTCATGCCGTACATGCCCAGGTAGTGCATCACCACCACGCTCATGCCGAGCAGGGCGCCGGCCACCAGCATCCGTCCCAGGCGCTCCGGTGCGCGCGCGACAAAGCCCAAAGCGAGCGAGGCGGCCAGGATGGCGGCGACCAGCGATACACCGGTTTCGACCATCGCGTAGCTGTTGGCCAGGTCCAGCTTGAGCGCGAGCATGCCAACAAAGTGCATGGCCCACACGCCGATGCCGCCCAGCGCCAGGCCGGCGGTCAGGGTGTTGGCGGTGCTGAAACTGCCGTCCGGCTGCTTGATCCGGTTGGCGGCCATGATGGCCACAAAAGAACCGGCGACTGCGATCAGAAAGGAAATCGCGATGTAGGCAGGCTGGTAGTTGCTTAGAACTATAGGGTTCATATGAGTACTTATGAATTAATGACAGCGCGAGTGTATCGTTTTGTTACCAATTCCGCGTGCGACTGCAAAAGCCCTCGAATCGCTGTGTTTTTTGCCGGCCCGGGGCTGGCCCAGCGACTGAAATCGCACCAAACAAGTGCGTTGTTGGCGCGAGCACGCAGCCCCGGCTTCCGCCCGCTTTCGAAAAAGCCTTGATGGCAGGACGTGAATCGGGTGGTGGCCCTTGTCGGCAGGGCCTGGCGTGCTCCTGAAACGATAGCGGAGCGACGGCGCCCTAGCTGGAGATGCCCAGCACCTCGGCGGCATCCATGGCACTGCTGCGGCCCGGCAGGGAAAACCGTTTGCGCCTGCCGGTTTTCAGCGCACCCGCCACGGCCCGCAGCATGGACGCGCTGGCGGCGATCTTCCAGTCCGCCTGCGTCGCCTGTTTTTGCAGCAGCAGGGTGGTGCTGACGGCATCACCCACCGGCAGGGTTTGCGGCTTGCCCCACAGCGGGTCTTCCAGACGGGTCAGCGTGACCGCGCCGCTGTTGAGCGCGACGCAGACTTCAAACCGCGGCAGCGCGCGCCCCGCAAAATGGGTTTGCAGGAACACCTGAACGCGCTGCGCCGAATCGATCAGGCCGAGCGCGGCCCGGACCGCGCGCAGCCCGTGGTTGACGGTGTCGGTATCGGTGCTGTCGACAAACACGGCCAGCAGGCCTTCCCCGACAAATTGCATGTCGAAGGCGCCGAACAGGTACAGGGTGTCGCCGGCGTTTTTGTAGAACTGGCGCACCACCTCGCTGAGCTCTGTGCTGGACAACTTCTCGGACAACATCGGGAAATTCACCACGTCCACAAACAGCACGCTGGCGCTGGAGAACTTCTGGTCGGTCACCAGCGATTGCGCGGTCGGCCATTTGTCCGCAAGCTCGGCCAGCAGGCGTTTCTCGTACAACTGGCTCAGCTTTTTTTCCTGCGCCCGCAAGGCTTCGTCGATGGCGGAGCCGACCGCGCTGTCCTGCACCGACTGGCGCATCAGCTGTTTGTTGAGCTGGGTGGCGGTGGCCGCCAGCAGGTCGTCAAAGTCGATGGGTTTGGTCAGGCAGTCGTCGGCGCCGCTGGTCATGCCGGCACGCACATGGGCACGCTCCTGCAGCGAGGTCAGCAGGATCACCGGTGTGGCCTGGATGGCAGGTTCGGTGCGCAAGGCCTGGCACATCGCAAAACCGTCCATCACCGGCATGTTGACGTCGCTGACGACCAGGTCCGGCCGGTTGTCGCGGATCATGGCGAGGCCCTCGGCCCCGTCTTCGGCTTCCAGCACCTCGTAGCCCTCGAAGCGCAGGGCGGCGGCGATCAGGGTGCGGATCGCCTCGTCGTCGTCGATCACCACAATCAGGGCCATCGGTCGGTCATTCCATTGAAAATGTCAATGGCATGAAGCTTAACAGTGCCGCCAGCGGCGGTCTGCGGTGCCTGGGCCGGGTCAGGCGGCTTTTTCGACGTGGCCCTGGCGGGTGTAGAGGAAATCGATGACCGCCTTGCGGTAGTGCAGGTACTGCGAACTTTCGGCCAGCGCCACCCGGTCACGCGGTCGCGGCAGATCGACGCTGAGCACCTCGCCGATGGTGGCCGAGGGGCCGTTGGTCATCATCACGATGCGGTCGGACAGCAGCACCGCTTCATCCACGTCGTGCGTCACCATCACCACCGTGCTGTGGGTGGTAGCGACGATCTGCAGCAACTCGTCCTGCAGCTTGGCGCGGGTCAGCGCGTCGAGCGCGCCGAAGGGTTCGTCCAGCAGCAGCACCTTGGGCTCCATCGACAGCGCGCGGGCGATGCCGACACGCTGCTTCATGCCGCCGGAAATTTCGCCCGGGCGCTTCTGGGCGGCCGCTGTCAGGCCGACCATGGCCAGCGCGGCGTCGGTGCGGGCCTTGAGGTGGGCCTTGTTCTCGGTGGCGGCAAACACCCGCTCGACCGCCAGGTAGACATTTTCAAAACAGGTCAGCCAGGGCAGCAGTGAATGGTTCTGGAACACCACGGCGCGCTCCGGGCCGGGCCCGGCGATCTCGCGGTTGGCACACAGCAGCGTGCCCTGGGTGGGCATGGTCAGGCCGGCGAGCAGATTGAGCAGCGTCGACTTGCCGCAGCCCGAGTGGCCGATCAGCGCGACGAACTCGCCCTTGGCGACCGTCAGGTTGATGTCCTGCAAGGCGCAGAACGGGCCCTTTTTGGTCTTGAAGGTCTGTTCGACGTTCTGGATTTCGATGTATTTGGTGGTCAGGCTGCTCATGATTTCACTTCCTCGAAAGTAAACGCCGTGGCGATCTTGATCAGCGCGAATTCCAGCACCAGGCCGACGATGCCGATCACGAAAATCGCGATGATGATGTTCTTGACGTTCAGGTTGTTCCACTCGTCCCAGACCCAGAAGCCGATGCCGACGCCGCCGGTCAGCATCTCGGCCGCGACGATCACCAGCCAGGCGGTGCCGACGGCCAGCCGCACACCGGTCAGCATGTAGGGCAGCACGGCCGGGAACAGGATCTTGGTGACGATCTTCCACTCGCTCAGGTTGAGCACGCGCGCCACGTTCATGTAGTCCTGCGGCACGCGCTGTACGCCGACAGCGGTGTTGATGATCATCGGCCAGATCGAGCAGATGAAGATGGTCCAGATGGCGGCCGGGTCGGCGCCCTTGAACACCAGCAGGCCGATCGGCAGCCAGGCCAGCGGCGACACCGGGCGCAGCAGGCTGATCAGCGGGTTGAACATGCGGCTCAGGAAGCCGAAGCGGCCAATCATGAAACCGACCGGAATGCCGACCACGGCCGCCAGGCCGAAGCCCATCGCCACGCGCTTGAGCGAGGACAGCACGTTCCAGCCAATGCCCTGGTCGTTCGGTCCCTTGCTGTAGAACGGGTCGCTGAAAATTTCCACCGCCTGCCTGAAGGTGTCCTTCGGCGAAGGGATGCTGGCACCGGTGCCCATGGAGACCAGCTCCCAGACCAGCAGCAGCAGGCCCAGGCCCAGCAGCGGCGGCAGCACGCCCAGCCACAGCCAGGAAGCATCGCGTGAGGATTTGGCGGCGGCCGCCGCCGGAGGGCTGTTTTTCATGTCATTTTGGGCTGTAGCCCCTGTGGGATGGGCGTCACCAGCTATCAAATGTGTAGCGGATGCTTCTCGGGGTTTGTCCCCGCTGCGGGCTGCCGGGGTGGCGGCGTCGAGCGGGCTGTGGAACACGGCACTGACCATGGTGATCTCCTTGGTGCCGTGATCAGGCGCGGATTTTGAAGGAATCCGCGTACTTTTTCGGGTCCTTGCCGTCCCAGACCGTGCCGTCCACCAGCTTGTGGCTGCGCATCACGTCCTTGGGTACGCTGACCTTGGCGGCGGCCGCGGCGTCCTTGTAGATGTCGATCTGGTTGATCTGTTTGGCAATGCCGAGGTAATCCGGGTGGTCCTTGATCAGGCCCCAGCGCTTGTGCTGGGTCAGGAACCACATGCCGTCGGACAGGTAGGGGAAGTTGACCGAGCCGTCATTGAAAAACTTCATGTAGTTCGGGTCGTCCCAGGTCTTGCCCATGCCGTTCTGGTAGCGCCCCAGGATGCGCTGGTTGATCGCGTCCACGCTGGTGTTGACATAGCTCTTTTCGGCAATCGTCTCGGCCATCTTGTTCTTGTTGGACAGGCTGGCGTCAATCCATTTGCCGGCGTCGATGATGGCGGCGGTGACGGCACGTGCCGTGTTCGGGTATTTCTTGACGAACTCGGCAGTGGTGCCCAGCACCTTCTCGGGGTGGTCCTTCCAGATGTCCTGGGTGGTGACGCCGGTCACACCGATGCCGTCGATGATGGCGCGGTGGTTCCAGGGTTCGCCCACGCAGTAACCGTCCATGTTGCCGATGCGCATGTTGGCCACCATTTGGGGCGGCGGCACCGTGATGACCTTGGCATCCTTCATCGGGTTGATGCCGTAGGTCGCCAGCCAGTAATACAGCCACATCGCGTGGGTGCCGGTGGGGAAGGTCTGCGCAAAGGTGTATTCGCGCTTGTCGGTGCTCATCACCTTGGCCAGCGAGGGGCCGTCCACGGCGCCTTTGTCGGCCAGCTTTTTCGACAGCGTAATGGCCTGGCCGTTGTGGTTCAGGTTCATCAGCACGGCCATGTCCTTTTTCGGTCCGGCCGTGCCCATGTGCACGCCGTAGATCAGGCCGTACAGCACGTGGGCCAGATCCAGTTCGCCATTGACCAGCTTGTCGCGCACGCCGGGCCAGCTGGCCTCCTTGCTGGGGATGATGGTGACGCCGTATTTCTTGTCGAAGCCCAGAACCGAGGCCATGACCACGCTGGCGCAATCGGTCAGCGGGATGAAGCCGATCTTGACTTCCTTCTTCTCCGGCGCGTCGGAGCCGGCCGCCCAGGCGCCCGGGTTGCCCAGGCCGAAGGTGGCGGCGCCGCCCAGGGCGCCGGCCTGGCGGATGAAGTCACGGCGGGTCGGCTTGGCCGGGGTGGGGAAAGCTTGCGTCATGTGGAACTCCTTGAGTGACAAAACAGAAGAACAGGAACCAGAGCGGAAAACGAAAACGGCGTCCATTTCGGACCTGCACAAGCAAGCTGGAAATGGACGCCGTTGTCCGGGGCAAGTCGTTGCTGACTTTTGAAACGGACCGCCGTTGGCCCATTCATGGGAGAACTAAAGCAGCAACCGTGCCAGCATGTTGCACTGCAGCGAAAATACCCGCTTTCTGCCTGTGAAACAGGCCTGCTGGCGTGTCAGGGCGCGGGCTTGCGGGCGGCGGGTGCGGGCGCGCCATCGTGGTGCGAACGCGCCGGATCCGACCAAAGCCGGTGCGTTGCGGGTCCGGGAGCTGCCGGATCAGGGCGTGCCGGCAGCCAGGTAGTCGGCCATCGCCAGCACCGCTTCGGCGACGTCGGTCAGCCGGCGGTTCTGGCTCATCGCGGTCTGGCGCAGCATTTTGTAAGCCTCTTCCTCGCTGAGCTTGCGGTGCGCCATCAGCAGGCCTTTCGCGCGCTCGACGATTTTTCTCTCGTTGAGCGAAGCGCGTGCTGTCTCGAGTTCGTCACTCATGACCTGCAGGCGGCTGGCCTGGTCCTGCACCAGCTCGAGGATGGAGCGGTCCAGGTGCGGTCCGTACGGCATCACCGCCGGGTTCAGGCGCTCGGCGCCGCCCGCCGGAGCGGTCTGGCTGGTCAGGGCCGCCAGAATCATCTGGTGGTTTTGCAGTTCGGCGCGCGCCTGCGCGATCTTCTGGTCGCACAGCAGCAGCAGGTCGGCGGCCAGCTGGTCTTCGACGGTTTTCATGGCGTCGATGCGGCGCGTGCAGCAGTCGAACCAGCTCTGGCTCAGGTTGGGGTCCAGCGCCCCGGCGGCCGCCGAGCAGGCGATGCGACGCAGCCGTTCCAGCTCGGCCAGGGTGGCGGCAGCCTGGCTGTTCTGCCAGCGTTCACGCAGCGCCGGGGTGGAAAAGTCGCTGAACACCTGGACACAGCGTTCCTGCTGCTGGATCAGGTGCAGCCACTGCTGCTGGCTCTGGCTGTCGGTTTGTCCCGAGGCAAAGCTGGCCGCGCCAAAAGCGCGCTCCTGGCCGGCAAATTCCTTGCCCTGCATGAAATTGAACATGGCCACCAGCAGGCGCGAGATTTCGGGGTTGGTCGCGCTGTCGGCCGCTTCAAACACCACGGCCAGCAAGCCGGTGATCAGTTTGACAAAAGCGGCCGTGGCATCGGCGGCCGCGACGGCCTGGTCGGCAATGCGCTGGCGCAAGTCCGGCAGGGCGTCCAGTTCGTGCAGCACAAAGGCAATCCGGCTGAACAGCCTGGCACCATTGCTCAGGTGACCGGCATCGGTGTCCAGGTGGTCGAAGCTGGCGCGCAGCTCGGCCTCGACCTGGCGGCACTCCTTGACCTGCGCTGGCAACTGCCCGGCAAAACGGGCACCGCGGGAGCTCAGGAAGACGTTGGAGATACCGCGTTCCTTTTGCAGCGCGTGCACCAGGCGCCCGACCACGTTCACCAGCGCGCTTGTGCGTGTGAGTTGCTCGAGGTCGTTGATTTCGCAACGCCGGGCGGCGATCAGAAAGCTCAGTCCGGATTTCATCGTGGCAGTCAAAAAGGCGAAAAGAAGGCGGAACGCCATTGTCGTGCAACATCCATGCCGCCCTGCCCGCGGTTGCAGGCAGGCATGCGATTTACACTGGCTGCATGCTTGTCCTTGGAATTGAATCGAGTTGTGATGAAACCGGCGTGGCGCTGGTGGACGCCTCGGGCGCGGGTGTTCCGCGCTTGCTGGCGCACGCACTGCACAGCCAGATCGCCATGCACCAGGCCTATGGTGGCGTGGTGCCCGAACTCGCCAGCCGCGACCACATCCGCCGCGTGTTGCCGCTGATCGATGAGGTCGCAGGCCGCGCGCAGCGCACGCTGGCGCAGGTCGACGTGGTCGCCTACACGCGCGGACCCGGGCTGGCCGGCGCGCTGCTGGTCGGCGCGGGCGTGGCCTGCGCGCTGGCCGCGGCGCTGGGCAAACCCGTGGTGGGCGTGCATCACCTCGAGGGCCATTTGCTGTCGCCGTTTCTGAGCGCCGATCCGCCCGAGTTCGCTTTTGTGGCCCTGCTGGTGTCCGGCGGCCATACCCAGCTGATGCGGGTGGACCGGGTCGGCAGTTATGAATTGCTCGGTGAAACGATTGACGATGCGGCCGGCGAGGCCTTCGACAAATCCGCCAAGTTGCTGGGTTTGCCTTATCCCGGTGGTCCGGCGCTGGCCCGGCTGGCAGAGCAGGGCGACGCGCTCGCCTTCAAGCTGCCGCGCCCCTTGCTGCACAGCGGCGATCTGGATTTTTCCTTCTCGGGCCTGAAAACCGCGGTGCTGACCCAGGCCAAAAAACTCGGCGAGGTCATCAGCGACAGGGACAAGGCCGACCTGGCCGCCTCGACCCAGGCGGCGATTGTCGAGGTGCTGGTCAAAAAATCACTGAAGGCGCTGGAGCAAACCGGGCTGAAGCGGCTGGTGGTTGCCGGCGGCGTGGGCGCCAACACCTTGCTGCGCGAACAGCTCAATGCCGCCTGCAACCGGCGCGGCATCCGTGTCTATTACCCCGAGTTGCACCTGTGCACCGACAACGGGGCCATGATCGCCCTGGCAGCCGGCATGCGCCTGCAGGCCGGCATGGAGCAGGCCAACCGGGCCTACAGCTTCGACGTCAAGCCGCGCTGGCCGCTGGGCCTGCTGGCCGCCTAGGGCCGCTGCTCAGGGGCAGCCGGGCAGCGGCAACACCGCCAGCGCCTGCTGCCAGAGACGCCGCCAGGGCGCCCAGTCGTGGCCGCCCGGCGTGGTGAACACATGTTGCGGCGGCAGGGCAGCTGCGAGCAGGCGATGGCTGGCTGCGAAACGGTCTTCCGTGCCATAGGCCAGATACAGTGCCGGCGTGCCGGCCGCAGCCGGCAACTTGGCCTGCGCCTGCAGCCAGCGCCACAGCCGGGTTTCGACCTGTTCCGATGGCAGGGGACCGGTGGGCGCCTGCCAGGCAGCCAGACCACCGGCCCTGGCAATCTGCCCGGTCAGCTCGGCTTGGCCAAGATAGGGCGCCAGTGCGACGATGCCGGTCACGCCGCCGGGCATCTGCTCCTCGTGGATCAGCGCGCCGAAACCGCCGACCGAAATGCCGACCAGCCAGATCGCCCGGTAACCCGCGGCGCGCGCCGGCAACAACACATCGGCCTCGAGCCGGTCAATCACGGTACGGTTGTTGTAATAAGCCATGTGTGCGTCCGCCATCACGATGTCGGCGGCAAGACGCCGTTGCCGGACTTCCTGCACAAAACCTTCGCGCACAAACTCGTCGATCGTGGAATAGGCGCCGGGCAGAAACACCAGCAGGGTATCCGCCTTCGCGCTGCAGGATGCGCGATCCCAGTCTGTGGCCAGTGGCACGCTGGCAGGACGCAAAAAGCTGCAGCCGGACAGCAGCAGCCCGGCGCAGACGGCGGGCCCAAGGATGCGGAAAAGAGAGGTCATGCCCGCATTCTGGGGTGATCCGGCTTTGCCTGCCGGTGGGGGGTGGATATCCCCCCATGACAAGACCGCCCCAGGGGCGGTCTTGTCAGCAGGAAAATCAGCGGCTGGCGCCGCCCTGGCGATCAGTTGATGGCCAGCTGGGTCACCTTGCTGACCGGGATCTTCTTGGCCAAGGTCAGGGTCAAGACGCCGTTTTCCAGTTTGGCGGTGCTGGCTGCGGTGTCGATCTCCAGCGGAAACCGCCAGGCGGCCTTGACGGTCCGCGGTGCTTCCGCCTTGCTGCTGATGCGCACCACATCCCCTTCGATGCCGATCTCCAGTTGTTCCCTGGCCAGACCGGGCACATCGAGCTGCAGCGAATAGGCGGTGTCGCCGTCTTCCACCGTGGCCGCGTGGTTGCTGCGGGCGCCGGACAGCGAACCGAGGGTGTCGTCCAGGAATTTGTCGAGGGCGCCGTTGTTGATCAGGGCCGGGTTGTGGCGCTGGAAGCGGGAAGCGGGACGGGTGGCCAGTGAGTAAAACATGGAAGACTCCTGAAGATTGAGCGGGGAAAATTCCCCTACACTTCGCGGCTCTCAACCGTGATCGCCGCATGCACAGTAGCTAGGCGTGTACCGGTGTATTTCAAGGAAATTGTTGAATGTATATTTTTGGAACCGGTCTCTTGAAACGCGTGGCGCTGGCCCTAGCGGCGGCCTGCCTGTCACCCTCGGTATTGCTGGCGCAACCGGCGGCTCAGCCACCCGTGCGGGTTGCACTGATTGAAAGCCTGTCCGGGCCGTTTGCCAACACCGGCGAAGCCGTGTTTCGCAACCTCGCCTGGGCGGCAGAACGGGTCAATGCGCGTGGCGGCATCAGGCTGCCGGGCGGCAACCGGCCGCTGGTGTTCGAGCGCTACGACAGCAAGGGCCAGAACGAAGAGGCCTTGTCGGCACTGCGTTCAGCCATGGACGATGGCATCACGCTGGTCACGCAAGGCAATTCGTCCTCCACCGCCGCCGCGCTGATCGATGCGATCAACAAGCACAACGACCGCGAGCCCTCACGCCGCGCGCTGTTCCTGAATTACTCGGCGGTGGACCCGGTGCTGACCAACGAGAAGTGCAGCTATTGGCACTTCCGTTTCGACGCCCATGCCGACATGCGCATGGCCGCCCTGATGGACGTGCTCAAGGACGACAGGTCGCTCAAAAGCATCTACCTGATTGGCCAGGACTACAGCTTCGGCCAGGCGGTGCTGCGCGAGGCGCGCAAGCAGCTGGGCCTGCAGCGGCCGGATGTGCAGATTGCCGGCGACGAACTGCATCCGATGGGCCGGGTCAAGGACTTCCTGCCGTATGTGGCCAAGATCAAGGCCAGCGGCGCGCAGGCCGTGTTGACCGGCAACTGGGGCAATGACCTGACCCTGCTGGTCAAGGCCGCCCGGGAGGCCGGTTTCGAGGGCAAGTTCTACACCTTTTACGGCAACGCCCTCGGCGTGCCGGCGGCGCTCGGTGATGCCGGTGTCGGCAAGGTGATCGCGGTCGCCGACTGGTTTCCGAATGCGGTCAGTGCGCAGTCCGAGGCTTTCTACCAGTCCTTCCGCCAGCGTTTTCCCAAACCCCAGGACGACTATGTTCACATGCGCATGCAGCTGCTGGTGGAGGCGCTGGTGCAAAGCATCGAGAAAGCCGGCACGACGGAAGCCGCCGCGGTGGCGGCACAACTGGAAAAGGCGAGCGTGCTGTTTGCCGGTCACCAGGGGGTGATGCGCAGCGCCGACCACCAGTTCCAGCAGCCTTTGCTGGTGGCCGTGATGGACAAACAGGGCACACCGGGCGTGCGTTTTGATGTCGAGGGTTCGGGTTACGGCTTTCGCGTGATCAAGACCATCGCGGCCGCGCGCGCCGAGCAGCCGCACACCTGCAAAATGACACGTCCCTGAAGGAGCCAGGCATGCGACAAGTTGTTGTTGATCTCGAGGAATCCCTGATCCGCCAGGTCGCCAACGCCGGCATCGGACGCACTGATGTGCTCAAGTTCTGGTTCGGCGAAAGTGACGAGGTCACGCCAGCGTTTATCCGCGAAGCGGCTGCACGCTCCCTCAGCGAAGGCGAGACTTTTTACGCCCACAACCTCGGGCTGGCCGAGCTGCGCGAAGCCATTGCCGTCTATTGCAGCGCCTTGCGCTGCGAGGGTGCAGCACCCGTGGGGGCGGACCGGATTGCCGTCACCTCGGGCGGCGTGAATGCGCTGATGCTGGCGGTGCAGGCGGTGGTCGATGCGGGTGACGAGGTGGTGGCGGTGACGCCGGTCTGGCCCAACCTGACGGCGCAGCCGGCCATCATGGGGGCGCGGGTGCGCTGCGTGAGCCTCAAGCCTGTCGCTGGCCGATGGCAACTCGACATGGACGAGCTGCTGGCGGCCGTGACCCCGCGCACCCGGCTGCTGATCGTCAATTCGCCCAACAACCCGACCGGCTGGACCCTGAGCCGTGCCGAACAGCAAGTGCTGCTGGCGCATTGCCGCAAGACCGGCACCTGGATACTGGCCGACGAGGTTTACGAGCGCCTTTATTACGAAAACAGCCCGAATGGCTGCGCACCGAGCTTTCTGGACATTGCCCTGCCGGACGACCGGCTGATGGTGGCCCACAGTTTTTCCAAGAGCTTTCTGATGACCGGCTGGCGCCTGGGCTGGCTGGTGCTGCCGGCGGCGTGCACCACGCACATGGGCAAGCTGATCGAGTTCAACACCTCCTGCGCGCCGGTGTTCATCCAGCGTGCCGGGGTGGTGGCCCTGCAGCGCACGGACGAGGTCACGCCCCAGGTGGTCGCCCATCTGAAGCACTGCCGGGATACGCTGGTGCCGCTGCTGCAGGCCGTGCCAGGCGTGGAATTGTCCGCGGCGCCGGGTGGCATGTACGCCTTCTTCCGGCTGGCCGGCCACAGCGATTCGTTTGAAACCGCCAAACGGCTGGTGGTCGAAGCCGGGCTCGGGCTGGCGCCAGGCGATGCCTTCAGTGCCGACCGGTCGCCGGCCATGCAGGGCTGGCTGCGCTGGTGTTTCGCCAGCCAGGATCCGGGCCGCTTGCGTGAAGGCGTGGGCCGCCTCAGCGGCTGGCTGGCGCGGCGCTGATGGCCTGGGCTATAATCCAAGGCTCTGCATAAAAAGCGGGCGCTTCTCAGGGGGCACACGCTGCGGAACACGACGGTACCGGTCAACTCCCACTTCGGGAACACTGCGCCGCTCGCAAGTTACACAAGGAATATCCATGATCGAAAAATCCATCAAGGCCGAGATTGTCCAGGCCAACGCGCGCGCTGCTGGCGACACCGGCAGCCCGGAAGTCCAGGTCGCACTGCTGACCGGCCGCATCAATGAACTGATGCCCCATTTCAAGACCCATGCCAAGGACCACCACGGCCGTCGCGGCCTGTTGCGCATGGTGAGCCGTCGCCGCAAGCTGCTGGACTACCTGAAGTCCAAGGACGCGGCCCGTTATGTTGCGCTGATTGCCAAACTTGGCCTGCGTAAATAATCGCTAAAACGATTGCAAGGCGCCTGAGTTAGTTCACTAGCTCAGGCGCTTTGCACTTTAAAGAACCAAAAATTCAATTTCAGAAGCGCCAGCGGCGCCGCTGACTGACTTCGGAGCAAGGCAAAACGATCACGCGCTGTGTCATTCCACAAGAAAAGCCCTGAACTTGCAGGCATTTTGTGGAATGGCATCGTGTTCTGCCAGCCACCCCTCCGGGCCTCCTGCACTGCCTCAAGTGCTTGAAAACTAGTGGAGAAAAACATGAGCATTTTCAACAAAGTCACCAAGTCCTTCCAGTGGGGCCAGCACAAGGTCACGATGGAAACCGGCGAAATCGCGCGCCAGTCCGGCGGCGCTGTCATCGTCGACATGGACGGCACCGTGGTGCTGGCCACCGTGGTGGCCAAGGCCGATGCCAAGCCTGGCCAGGACTTTTTTCCGCTGACCGTCGATTACCTTGAGAAGACCTATGCCGCCGGCCGCATTCCAGGCAGCTTCTTCAAGCGCGAAGGCCGTCCCAGCGAGTTCGAGACCCTGACCTCGCGCCTGATCGACCGCCCGATCCGTCCGCTGTTTCCTGAAGGCTTCTTCAACGAAGTGCAGGTGGTGATCCACGTGCTGTCGCTGAACCCTGAAGTCGAAGGCGACATTCCCGCGCTGATCGCCTCCAGCGCCGCGCTGTCGATTTCGGGCATCCCGTTCAACGGCCCGATCGGCGCTGCACGTGTGGCTTACATCGACGGCCAGTATGTGCTGAACCCGGGCAAGACCCAGCTGAAAGATTCGCAGATGGATCTGGTCGTGGCCGGCACCGAAGCCGCCGTGCTGATGGTCGAGTCCGAAGCCCAGCAACTGTCCGAAGAAATCATGCTGGGCGCCGTGGTGTTTGGCCATGAGCAGGGCAACATCGCCATCAACGCGATCCACGAACTGGTGCGTGACGCCGGCAAGCCGGTCTGGGCCTGGCAAGCGCCCGCCAAGGACGAGCCGCTGATCGCCAAGGTCAACGAACTGGCTGCAGCCAAGCTGCAGGCCGCCTACCAGATCCGCGCCAAGCAGGCCCGCACCCAGGCTTGCCGCGTGGTGACATCCGAAGTCATGGCCGCCCTGAAGGCCGACGGCGCTGCGTTTGACAGTGTGGCCGTTGAAGGCATGCTGTTCGACATCGAAGCCAAAATCGTGCGCAGCCAGATTCTGTCGGGTGAGCCACGCATCGACGGCCGCGACACCCGCACCGTGCGCGCCATTGAAATCCGCAACAGCGTGCTGCCGCGCACCCACGGTTCAGCCCTGTTCACGCGTGGCGAAACCCAGGCACTGGTGGTGACCACGCTGGGCACCGAGCGTGACGCGCAACGCATCGACGCCTTGTCGGGCGACTATGAAGACCGCTTCATGCTGCACTACAACATGCCTCCGTTCGCCACCGGCGAAACCGGCCGTGTTGGCTCGCCAAAACGCCGCGAAATCGGCCACGGCCGCCTCGCCAAGCGCGCACTGATCGCGGTGCTGCCGACCAAGGAAGAATTCCCTTACACCATGCGTGTGGTTTCGGAAATCACCGAGTCGAACGGCTCCTCGTCGATGGCTTCGGTCTGCGGCGGCTGCCTGTCGCTGATGGATGCCGGCGTGCCGATGAAAGCCCATGTGGCCGGCATCGCCATGGGCCTGATCAAGGAAGACAACCGCTTTGCGGTGCTGACCGACATCCTGGGTGACGAGGATCACCTGGGTGACATGGACTTCAAGGTGGCTGGCACGACCGCCGGCATCACCGCGCTGCAGATGGACATCAAGATCCAGGGCATCACCAAGGAAATCATGCAGGTTGCGCTGGCGCAGGCCAAGGAAGCCCGCATGCACATCCTGGGCAAGATGCAGGAAGCCATGGGCGAAGCCAAGGCCGAGGTCTCCGACTTCGCGCCACGCCTGTATGTCATGAAGATCAACCCCGAGAAGATCCGTGACGTGATCGGCAAGGGCGGCGCCGTGATTCGCGCGCTGACCGAAGAAACCGGCACGCAGATCAACATCGAGGAAGATGGCACCATCACCATCGCGTCCAACGACAGCGCCAAGGCTGATGAAGCCAAACGCCGCATCGCCGAGATCACGGCGGAAGTCGAAATCGGCAAGGTCTACGAAGGCGCCATCACCAAGATCCTCGACTTCGGTGCGCTGGTCAACCTGATGCCCGGCAAGGATGGCCTGCTGCACATCAGCCAGATCGCCCACGAGCGTGTCGAGCGCGTGACCGACTACCTGAGCGAAGGCCAGATCGTCAAGGTCAAGGTTCTGGAGACCGACGAAAAGGGCCGCGTCAAGCTGTCCATGAAGGCGTTGCTGGAGCGTCCGGCCCAAGGCCAGGACCAGGGTTGATTTGCTATTGATTTTGTAGCTGCCAGCCCATGTCCGACATGGGCTGCGGCCACAAAACACCTGGATAATCCATGAAAGCAGTTGAAATCACTTCCTATGGCGCACCCGAGGTGCTGCGCCTGGGCGAGCGGCCTGATGCCGTGGCGGGCGTGGGCGAGGTGCTGATCCGTGTGACAGCCTCCGGCGTGAACCGTCCGGATGTGCTGCAGCGCACCGGCAACTACCCGGTGCCGCCGGGCGCGTCGGACATTCCCGGGCTGGAAGTGGCGGGGACCATCGTCAGCGGTGATGCCCAGGCCATGGCGCAAGCCGGCCTCAAGGTGGGCGACCGCGTTTGCGCGCTGGTGGCCGGCGGCGGTTATGCCGGCTTGTGCGTCGCGCCGGTGGGGCAATGCCTGCCGGTGCCCGAAGGTTTCAGCGACATTGAGGCGGCTTCCCTGCCGGAAACCTTTTTCACGGTCTGGAGCAATGTGTTCGACCGGGCCCGCCTGCAAAAGGGCGAGACGCTGCTGATCCAGGGCGGCTCCAGCGGCATTGGTGTGACGGCGATCCAGATCGCCAGGGCCATGGGCGCCACCGTGATCGTGACGGCCGGCAGTGACGACAAGTGCGCTGCCTGCCTGAAGCTGGGCGCCGACCACGCCATCAACTACAAGACGGCTGATTTTGCCGAAGCGATCAAGACGATCACCGCCGGCAAGGGCGTGAACGTGATCCTGGACATGGTCGCCGGCAGTTATGTGGCGCGGGAGATCGGCTGCCTGGCCGAAGACGGCCGGCTGGTCTTCATCGCGGTGCAAGGCGGCACCAAGGCCGAGTTCAACGCCGGTCTGGTGTTGCGCAAGCGCCTGACCATCACCGGTTCCACACTGCGCCCGCGTTCTGTTGAATTCAAGACGGCGATCGCCCAGGCCTTGAAGGACAAGGTCTGGCCCTTGCTGGCCAGCGGCGCGATCAAGCCGGTGATCCACAGCACCTTCGCGGCGGCCGATGCGGCCCAGGCGCATGTACTGATGGAGTCCAACCAGCACATTGGCAAGATCGTGTTGACCTGGTAAGCCACAAGCCATGAAAAAACTGATTGCAGGAAACTGGAAGATGAATGGCAGCCTGGCTGCCAATGAGGCCTTGCTGCGCGAGATCGCGGCTGGCCTGCCCACGCAGCCGGCCTGCGCGATTGCCGTGTGTGTGCCTGCGCCTTACCTGGCGCAGGTTCACGGCCTGGTCGCAGACACGCCGGCGCTCGCGCTGGGCGCGCAGGACGTCTCCAGTCAGGCGTCCGGTGCGTTCACCGGTGAGGTCAGTGCCTCCATGCTGCGGGAGTTCGGCTGCCGTTATGTGATTGTGGGCCACTCGGAGCGCCGCCAGTACCACGCCGAGACCGATGCGCTGGTGGCCGACAAGGCCAAAGCCGCGCTGGCCGCCGGTATCACGCCGATAGTGTGTGTCGGTGAAACCCTGGCCGAACGCGAAGCCGGGCAGACCGAGCAGGTGGTCAAGCGCCAGCTGGCGGCGGTGATCCATACCAACGGCCACTGCATCAGCGAAATCGTCGTGGCTTACGAGCCGGTCTGGGCCATAGGCACGGGCAAGACGGCAACACCGGAGGAGGCGCAGGCGGTGCATGCCGTGTTGCGGACCCAGCTCAAGGCGGCGACCGACCAGGCGGCGCGCGTGAAGATTTTGTACGGCGGGAGCATGAATGCTGCCAATGCCGCCTCGCTGCTGGCCCAGGCCGACATCGATGGCGGACTGATAGGCGGCGCTTCGCTCAAGGCCCAGGATTTTTTGAAAATTATCGCAGCAGCCCCCGTTTGACGGGGATAGTGCGCTATTAAATTAGGAGTTGATATGAACGTTTTGCTGACTGTTGTTCTGGCGGCCCAAATGCTTTCTGCGCTGGGCATGATTGGCTTGATTCTGGTTCAGCACGGGAAGGGCGCTGACATGGGCGCGGCATTCGGCAGCGGCGGCTCCGGCAGTCTGTTCGGTGCCAGCGGCAGCGCCAACTTCCTGTCGCGTACAACGGCCGTGCTGGCCGCGGTATTTTTTGTCTGCACGCTGGCGCTCGCCTATTTCGGCAACGCCCGTCCCCAGACCGGCTCCAGCGTGCTCGAAGGTTCCACGATGACGGCGCCCGCACCGGCAACGCCGGCTTCAGGCGCTGCCCAGATTCCGGGCACCACCACACCTGCGACAGCACCGGCCACCACTTCGGCGCCGCCTGCACCGGGTGTTCCTGACTCAGGTCAAATTCCGACGAAATAGAGTCAGGATGGCGCCGCTTTCCACAGGGAGCGGCGCAATTTCAGGGTAAACTCTGAGACTGCCCGGAAAGCCAAAACCGCAAGGTTCCTCATGCCATCCGGGCACTTAAAAACCGCGGACGTGGTGAAATTGGTAGACACGCTATCTTGAGGGGGTAGTGGCGAAAGCTGTGCGAGTTCGAGTCTCGCCGTCCGCACCACTTACAGGCAATGATCAGCACTGCGCGGGCCAGGCTGATCACCTTGAACAGCATACTGGCACAAGGCAAAACAGCTTCCAGAAGTTGAATTGACGATGAACCTCGACCAATACCTTCCCGTCCTGTTGTTTGTTCTGGTCGGCGTTGCTGTCGGCGTGTTGCCCCAGGTGCTGGGTCGCCTGCTCGGTCCGAACAAGCCGGACAGCGAAAAAAATTCCCCTTACGAGTGCGGCTTCGAGGCCTTCGAGGATGCGCGCATGAAATTCGACGTGCGCTACTACCTCGTCGCCATCCTGTTCATTCTTTTCGACCTTGAAATCGCCTTCCTGTTTCCCTGGGCCGTGGCGCTCAAGGAAATTGGCGCGGTGGGATTCTGGTCGATGATGGTTTTCCTGGGCATTCTGGTCGTGGGTTTTGCCTACGAGTGGAAAAAAGGCGCCCTGGACTGGGAATAGGAAAAGAGTCCGAGGCTCTGTCGCGACAGGTTCGCAGCGCTCCACGAATAAGGCACGGCTATGTCACTTGAAGGTGTTTTCAACGAAGGCTTCATGACCACGAGTTACGACTCGGTGGTCAACTGGGCCAAAACCGGATCGCTGTGGCCCATGACCTTCGGTCTGGCCTGCTGCGCTGTCGAGATGATGCATGCCGGTGCAGCGCGTTACGACATCGACCGTTTCGGCATGTTGTTCCGTCCCAGCCCGCGCCAGTCCGACCTGATGATCGTCGCCGGCACGCTGTGCAACAAGATGGGCCCGGCCCTGCGCAAGGTGTATGACCAGATGTCCGAGCCGCGCTGGGTGCTGTCCATGGGATCGTGCGCCAATGGCGGCGGCTACTACCACTACAGTTATTCGGTGGTCAGGGGCTGCGACCGTATCGTGCCGGTGGATGTCTATGTGCCGGGCTGTCCGCCCACCGCCGAAGCGCTGCTCTACGGCATCATCCAGCTGCAGCAGAAAATCCGCCGCACCAACACCATTGCGAGGGCTTGATGGGTCCTCTGCATCCTGCCACTGCTGAACAGCTCGCGGTCACCCTTGGCTCAGCCCTGGGTGACAAGGCCAAACGCGTGACGGTCGCCCTCGGCGAAGTCACCGTGGTCGTGAGCGCTTCCGACTACACCGCTGCCGCGCTGATTCTGCGCGACGCACCAGGCTGCCAGTTCGAGCAGCTGATTGACCTGTGCGGCATTGATTATTCCGAGTACGCCGACGGCCGTTACGATGGCCGTCGCTTTTGTGTTGCCACCCATTTGCTGTCGGTCAGCCTGAACCAGCGCGTGCGACTGAAGGTGTTCTGCGACGATGACGACTTCCCGGTGGTGGCGTCGCTGAATGCGGTATGGAATTCTGCCAACTGGTTCGAGCGCGAAGCCTTCGACCTGTTTGGCATCATTTTCGAGGGGCACAACGATCTGCGCCGCATCCTGACCGACTACGGCTTTATCGGACATCCTTTCCGCAAGGATTTCCCGACCACGGGTCATGTCGAGATGCGTTACGACCCCGAGCAGAAGCGTGTGATCTACCAGCCGGTCACCATCGAGCCGCGCGAAATCACGCCGCGCGTGATCCGCGAAGACAACTACGGCGGCCTCCAGTAAGCGGCGCCGGCAGGACATACCCACATGGCTGAAATCAAAAACTACACGCTCAATTTCGGGCCCCAGCACCCGGCGGCCCACGGTGTGCTGCGCCTGGTGCTCGAGCTCGACGGCGAAGTCATCCAGCGCGCCGATCCGCACATTGGCTTGCTGCACCGCGCTACCGAAAAGCTGGCAGAGAGCAAGACCTACATCCAGTCGCTGCCCTACATGGACCGTCTCGACTATGTGTCGATGATGTCCAACGAGCACGCCTACTGTCTGGCCATCGAAAAACTGATCGGCGTCGATGTGCCGGTGCGTGCGCAGTACATCCGCGTGATGTTTTCGGAAATCACGCGCCTGCTGAACCACCTGCTGTGGCTGGGTGCGCACGGTTTCGACTGCGGCGCGATGAACATCCTGATTTACTGCTTCCGCGAGCGCGAGGCGCTGTTCGACATGTACGAGGCGGTGTCCGGCGCGCGCATGCATGCGGCCTACTTCCGTCCGGGCGGCGTTTACCGTGACCTGCCGGAAACCATGTCGCAGTACAAGGTCAGCAAGATCAAGAACGCCAAGGCCATCGAGGCGCTCAATGAAAACCGCCAGGGTTCGCTGCTGGACTTCATCGAGGACTTCACCGCCAAGTTCCCGAAGCTGGTCGACGAATACGAAACCCTGCTGACCGACAACCGCATCTGGAAGCAGCGTACGGTCGGCGTCGGCGTGGTGTCGCCGGAGCGTGCGCTCAACCTCGGCTTCACCGGCCCGATGCTGCGTGGCTCCGGCTTCGCCTGGGATTTGCGCAAGCAGCAGCCGTATGACGTTTACAGCCAGATGGACTTCGATGTCCCTGTCGGCAAGACCGGCGACTGTTACGACCGTTACCTGGTGCGCGTCGAGGAAATGCGTCAGTCCAACCGCATCATCAAGCAGTGTGTGGACTGGCTGCGCGTGAATCCCGGCCCGGTGATCACCAGCAACCACAAGGTCGCGGCGCCTGATCGCGAGTCCATGAAGTCCAACATGGAAGAGCTGATCCACCACTTCAAGCTGTTCACCGAAGGCTTTCATGTGCCCGAGGGCGAAGCCTACGCGGCGGTGGAGCATCCCAAGGGCGAGTTTGGTATCTACATCGTCAGCGATGGCGCCAACAAGCCCTATCGCCTGAAGATTCGCCCGCCCGGCTTTCCGCACCTCGCCGCCATGGACGAAATGTCACGCGGGCACATGATTGCCGACGCGGTTGCCGTGATCGGCACCATGGACATTGTGTTCGGCGAGATTGACCGCTAAAACCGCATGAGTTCCAACATGATTCCAGCACACACCCAGGCGCCAGCGGCTTCACTGTCCGAGCAGGCTTTTGTGCGCTTTGCGCGTGAAGTGGCCAAATACCCGGCCGACGGCAAGCAGTCGGCGGTGATGGCCTGCCTCACCATCGTTCAGGAAGAGCTCGGGTTTGTCAGCGCCGAGAGCGAAAAAATCGTGGCCGATTACCTGGGCATGGCGCCGATCGCCGTGCACGAGGTGACCACCTTCTACAACATGTACAACCAGCGCCCGGTGGGCAAGTACAAGCTCAACGTCTGCACCAACCTGCCTTGCCAGCTGCGCGATGGCGCCAAAGCGCTGCATCATCTCGAGCACAAGCTGGGTATCTCGATGGGCGAGACCAGCGCCGACGGCCTGTTCACCCTGCAACAGTCAGAGTGCCTGGGCGCCTGCGCGGATTCCCCGGTGATGCTGGTCAACGACCTGACCATGTGCAGCTTCATGAGCAATGACAAGCTGGACCAGCTGATCGATGGTCTCAAATCTGCAGAGGCGAAATAACCATGACGCTTTCCGTCAATTCCGTGAACCAGGCCGCCCAGAATGTGCTGTCGCAGTTCGCCGCGACCGGTGTGCAGACCTGCTTTCACGGCCGCCACATCAATCCGCAAATCCTGGCCGATCTCGACGGCAACAACTGGCGCCTGAAGGACTACGAAGCGCGCGGCGGCTACCAGGCCCTGCGCAAGATTCTGGCGCAAGGCGATGGCCAGGGCATGACGCCGGATCAGGTGATTGCAGAGGTCAAGGCCGGCAGCCTGCGCGGCCGCGGCGGTGCCGGTTTTCCGACCGGGCTCAAGTGGAGCTTCATGCCGCGCCAGTTCCCGGGCCAGAAGTACCTGGTCTGCAATTCGGACGAGGGCGAGCCGGGTACCTGCAAAGATCGCGACATCATGCAGTACAACCCGCACAGCGTGATCGAAGGCATGGCGATTGCCGCTTACGCCATGGGCATCAGCGTCGGCTACAACTACATCCACGGCGAGATTTTTGCGACCTACCAGCGGTTTGAAGAAGCGCTGGAAGAAGCCCGCGCCGCCGGCCTGCTGGGCGACAGGATTCTCGGCAGCGCCTTCAGCTTCCAGTTGCATGCCTCGCATGGTTTCGGTGCCTACATCTGCGGCGAGGAAACCGCCTTGCTCGAGTCGCTGGAGGGCAAAAAAGGCCAGCCGCGTTTCAAGCCGCCGTTCCCCGCCAGCTTCGGCCTGTACGGCAAGCCGACCACCATCAACAACACCGAAACCTTTGCGGCCGTGCCCTGGATCATCCGCAACGGCGGCCAGGCCTACCTCGAATGCGGCAAGCCCAACAATGGCGGCACCAAGATCTATTCGGTGTCCGGCGATGTCGAGTTGCCCGGCAACTACGAAGTGCCCATGGGCACACCCTTCAGCAAGCTGCTGGAACTGGCCGGCGGCGTGCGCAAGGGCCGCACGCTCAAGGCGGTGATCCCCGGCGGATCCTCCGCACCGGTGCTGCCGGCTTCCATCATGATGGAATGCACCATGGACTACGACTCGATCGCCAAGGCCGGCTCCATGCTGGGCTCCGGCGCGGTGATCGTGATGGACGACAGCCGCTGCATGGTCGAGTCGCTCAAGCGCCTGTCCTACTTCTACATGCACGAATCATGCGGCCAGTGCACGCCTTGCCGCGAAGGCACCGGCTGGCTGTGGCGCATGGTGGACCGCATTCACAAGGGGCAGGGCCGTCCGACGGACCTGGACCTGCTCAACTCGGTGGCCGACAACATCCAGGGCCGCACCATCTGTGCGCTTGGTGATGCGGCCGCCATGCCGGTGCGCGCCATGATCAAGCATTTCCGCCACGAGTTTGAGGCCATGATCAAGCCGCAAACCCCTCCTGCTTCCCCCGCGCCGGTTCAGGCTTCCCTGCAAGCTTGATTGCGGAAAGAAATACATATGGTTGAAATAGAACTCGACGGCCAGAAAGTGGAAGTGCTCGAAGGCAGCACGGTGATGCATGCCGCCGAAAAGGCCGGCACCTACATTCCGCATTTCTGCTATCACAAGAAGCTCAGCATCGCGGCCAATTGCCGCATGTGCCTGGTTGACGTGGAGAAGGCGCCCAAGCCCATGCCGGCCTGCGCCACACCCGTGACGCAGGGCATGATTGTCCACACCAAGAGCGACAAAGCCATCAAGGCCCAGAAGGGTGTGATGGAGTTCCTGCTGATCAACCATCCGCTCGATTGCCCGATCTGCGATCAGGGCGGCGAGTGCCAGTTGCAGGACCTGGCCGTCGGGTACGGCGGCAGCGGTTCGCGTTACGAAGAAGAAAAACGCGTGGTGTTCCACAAGAACGTGGGCCCGCTGATCTCCATGGAAGAGATGAGCCGCTGCATCCACTGCACACGCTGCGTGCGTTTTGGCCAGGAAGTGGCCGGCGTGATGGAACTCGGCATGTCGCACCGCGGTGAACACGCAGAGATCGAGACTTTTGTCGGCATGTCGGTAGACTCCGAGCTGTCCGGCAACATGATCGACATCTGTCCGGTCGGCGCGCTGACCAGCAAGCCTTTCCGTTACAGCGCCCGCACCTGGGAGCTGTCTCGCCGCAAGTCGGTGAGCCCGCACGATTCGACCGGCGCAAACCTGATCGTCCAGGTCAAGAACAACCAGGTCATGCGTGTCGTCCCGCTCGAAAACGAAGACGTCAACGAGTGCTGGATTGCCGACCGTGACCGTTTCTCCTACGAAGCGCTGGGCAGTGACGAGCGCCTGAAGACACCCATGATCAAGCAGGGCGGCCAGTGGAAGGCTGTGGACTGGCAGACCGCACTCGAATACGTGGCCAATGGCCTGAAACAGATCAAGGCCGACCACGGCGCTCAGAGCATTGGCACGCTGGCCAGCCCGCACAGCACGCTCGAAGAGTTGTACCTGGCGGCATCGCTGATGCGCGGTCTGGGCAGCGGCAACATTGACTACCGCCTGCGCAACGCCGAATTCCCAGCACAGGGCGGTGTGCGCTGGCTGGGGACCTCGATCGCCTCGCTGTCGCAACTGCAGCGCGTGCTGGTGGTGGGTTCCAACCTGCGCAAGGACCATCCGCTGTTCGCACAGCGAATCCGCCAGTCTGTGCGCAAGGGTTGTGGCTTGAGTGCTATTAATTCCATTGCGGAACTGGCATCCCCTGACGCCTGGGCCATGCCTGTCAGCAACAGCGTGCTGGCCGAGCCGGCCGGCTGGGCGCAGGCGCTGGCCGATGTCGCCGCCGCGATTGCCGCGGACAAGGGTGTGAGCGCGCCCGCTGCGGGCCAGGCCACCGATGCTGCCAAAGCCATCGCCAAGTCCTTGATGGGTGGTGAGCGCAAGGCCATCCTGCTGGGCAATGCCGCCGCACATCACGCCAATGCAAGCAGCCTTTTGGGCCTGGCCAGCTGGATCGCTGCGCAAACCGGCGCCAGTGTCGGCTACCTGAGCGAAGCGGCGAACACCGTGGGCGCGCAGATCGCAGGCGCGCTGCCCACAGGCGAGGGCATGGACGCCGGGCAAATGCTGGCCGGCAAGCTCAAGGCGGTGCTGCTGCTCAATACCGAACCTGAATTTGATTCGGCGGCCGGTGCTGCAGCCAAGGCGGCGCTGAATGCCGCGCAAATGGTCGTGACCCTGAGTCCCTTCAAGGCCAACATGGACTTCAGCGATGTGCTGTTGCCGATTTCGCCGTTCACCGAAACGCCCGGAACCTTTGTCAATGCCGAAGGCCGGGTGCAGAGTTTCCACGCAGTGGTCAAGCCTTTGGGCGAAACACGCCCCGCCTGGAAGGTGTTGCGCGTATTGGCCAACCTGCTCGAACTGCCTGGTTTCGATTTCGAATCCTCGCAGGAAGTGCTCAAGCAGATCGAAGGAGCACAGTCGGCGCAGGTGCCGGCCGAGCGTCTGGACAACAGCAGCACATCGGCCATCGAATTGACTGCCGGGCAGGGCGTTCCGGCCGTCGCCAGCATTTACCAGCTCGACAGCCTGGTGCGGCGCGCGACCTCGCTGCAGTTGACTGCCGACGCACGACAAGTGGCTGCTGAAGGAGTCGCCGCATGATTGACACGATCTTCAACGCTGGTCAGGGATTGATGGGCGGCATCTGGCCCGGCACGGTGTGGCCGGTCATCTGGACCCTGATCAAGATCATCTGTGTGGTGGCGCCCCTGATGGGCTGCGTGGCCTACCTGACCCTGTGGGAACGCAAGGCGATTGGCTTTACCCAGATTCGTCTGGGCCCGAACCGGATCGGCCCGTTTGGCCTGTTGCAGCCGATCGCCGATGCGCTCAAGCTGCTGACCAAGGAAATCATCATCCCGACCGCGGCCAGCAAGGGCCTGTTTGTGCTGGGGCCGATCATGACCATCATGCCGGCGCTGGTGGCCTGGGTGGTGATCCCCTTTGGTCCCGATGTGGCGCTGGCCAACATCAATGCCGGTCTGCTGTTCCTGATGGCGGTCACCTCGCTGGAGGTGTACGGCGTGATCATTGCGGGCTGGGCCTCCAACTCCAAGTACGCTTTCCTGGGGGCGATGCGTGCTTCGGCGCAGATGGTCAGCTATGAGATCGCCATGGGCTTCTGCCTGGTCGTGGTGCTCATGGTGTCTGCCAGCCTGAACATGACCGACATCGTGATGAGCCAGGCCAAGGGCATGGGCGTCGGTTACGGCATGAATTTCCTGTCCTGGAACTGGTTGCCGCTGCTGCCGATTTTTGTCGTGTATTTCATCTCCGGACTGGCCGAGACCAACCGCCACCCGTTTGACGTGGTCGAAGGCGAGTCCGAAATTGTTGCCGGTCACATGGTCGAATACTCGGGCATGTCCTTTGCCATGTTCTTCCTGGCCGAATACGCCAACATGTGGCTGGTGGCCATCCTGGCCGTCATCCTGTTCCTCGGCGGCTGGCTGCCTCCCTTCGAGTTCCTGTCCTTCATCCCGGGCTGGATCTGGCTGGGCGCCAAGACCTTTGTGGTCGTGACCATGTTCCTGTGGGTGCGCGCCACCTTCCCGCGCTTCCGTTATGACCAGATCATGCGTCTGGGCTGGAAGATTTTCATTCCCGTGACGCTGGTCTGGCTGGTCGTGGTGGGGGCCTGGATGCAGACCCCTTACAACATCTGGAAGTGAGTATGGCTCCCACGCTTTTCACTTCGTGTAATGCGCTGCACCTTGCAGGCCGCCGCTCGCCAGAGGCTTCGCTTCTGTCGCCTGTCCAAACCTGCCCAAGCAGGTTTGGAGCCGCAGGCTCCAGCCCCGAGGGGGCCGCATGTTTCCTTGCGGCGGCCCGGCGGAAAAATATGCGCCTCCATGTTCGTTCACTTCGTGTAGCTCTCAGGAAATCATCATGAGTGCAGTTGCCTCCGTCAAAGACTTCGTATCCAGCTTCATGCTGACCGAGCTGTTCAAGGGCATGGCCCTGACCGGCAAATACATGTTCAGCCGCAAGATCACGATCCAGTTTCCGGAAGAAAAAACACCGCTGAGCCCGCGCTTTCGCGGCCTGCACGCACTGCGCCGTTATGACAACGGCGAGGAACGCTGCATTGCCTGCAAACTCTGCGAAGCTGTGTGCCCGGCGATGGCGATCACGATCGAGTCCGACGTCCGCGACGACGGCAGCCGCCGCACCTCGCGGTATGACATCGACCTGACCAAATGCATTTTCTGCGGCTTTTGCGAGGAAAGCTGCCCGGTGGACTCCATCGTTGAAACGCACATTTTTGAATACCACGGCGAAAAGCGCGGCGACCTGTACTTCACCAAGGACATGCTGCTGGCCGTGGGTGACCGTTATGAAAAAGAAATTGCAGCCAACCGCGCTGCGGATGCCAAGTACCGCTGAACAATCCAGACAGATGCTGGCTCAAGAAAGATTTGCAGAACATGGACGCTAGAACAGGTCTCTTTTATGTCTTCGCTTTGGTGCTGCTGTTCGCGGCGTTCAAGGTGATCACCGCCCGCAACCCGGTGCATGCCGCCCTCTACCTGGTGCTGGCTTTCTTCCAGGCGGCTGCGGTCTGGATACTGCTGAAGGCCGAGTTTCTGGCGATCACGCTGGTGCTGGTGTACGTGGGCGCGGTGATGGTGCTCTTCCTGTTCGTCGTGATGATGCTGGACGTCAACATGGATGGTGTCCGGAAGAATTTCTGGAAGCATTTTCCGCTCGCTGCCACTGTCGGCGCGCTGATTGCCCTCGAAATGGCAGCCGTGCTGATCGGTGGTTTCCGCCCGAGTCAGGAGCCCAAGGCCGCACTCGCCGTGGCCGGCCAGGCCGCTGAGCAGTTTTCCAACACCAAGGAGCTCGGCAAGGTGCTCTACTCCGAGTACCTCTACCCGCTGGAAATTGCGGCAGTGATCCTGCTGGTGGCCATCATTGCGGCCATTGCGCTGACCCTGCGCGAGCGCAAGGACTCCAAATACATCAATCCGGCAGACCAGATCCGCGTCAAGAGCGCTGATCGGGTCAGCCTGGTGAAACTCCAGCCAACGGTGACGGCACCGGTGGTCACCGCCACAGAGGACAAAGCATGATGGTCACGCTGGGACACTTCCTGACCCTGGGCGCCATTTTGTTCGCCCTGTCGGTGATCGGTATCTTCCTGAACCGGAAAAACCTGATCGTGCTGCTGATGGCCATCGAGTTGATGCTGCTGGCCGTCAACATGAACTTCGTGGCCTTCTCCTATTACCTTAACGACATGGCCGGTCAGATCTTTGTGTTTTTCATCCTGACCGTGGCGGCGGCTGAATCCGCGATTGGCCTGGCCATCCTCGTGCTGTTGTTCCGCAACAAGTCCAGCATCAACGTCGACGAACTCAACACGCTCAAGGGATAAGAAGAACATGAGCCAAACCCTTTCGGCTGCCACGCTGCTGGCCGTTCCCCTGGCGCCACTGGCGGGCGCCCTGCTGGCCGGTATTTTCGGCACCACCTTCGGCGGCAACTGGATAGGCCGCCGCCTGTCGCACACCCTGACCATTCTCGGCGTGCTGGTGGCGTTTGTGATCTCCGCGATGACCCTCAAGAGCGTGGCGATCGACGGCGCGCGCTTCAACGAGACGCTTTACACCTGGATGGTGGTGGGCGGGCTGAAGATGGAAATCGGCTTCCTGGTCGATGGCCTGACGGCGATGATGATGTGTGTCGTGACCTTTGTCTCGCTGATGGTTCACATCTACACCATCGGCTACATGGAGGAAGACGAGGGCTACAACCGTTTCTTCGCCTACATCTCGCTGTTCACTTTCTCCATGCTGATGCTGGTGATGAGCAACAACATGCTGCAGCTGTTCTTCGGCTGGGAAGCCGTGGGCCTGGTGTCTTACCTGCTGATCGGTTTCTGGTTCAACAAGCCGACAGCCATCTTTGCGAACATGAAGGCCTTCCTGGTCAATCGCGTCGGCGACTTCGGCTTCATCCTCGGCATCGGCCTGCTCGCCGCTTATGCCGGCACACTCAACTACACCGAAGTGTTCGCCAAGTCGGGCGAAATTTCCGCGCTCAGCCTGCCGGGTACCGACTGGATGCTGATCACCGTGATCTGCATCTGCCTGTTTATCGGCGCCATGGGCAAGTCGGCGCAGTTTCCGCTGCATGTCTGGCTGCCCGACTCCATGGAAGGCCCGACGCCGATTTCGGCACTGATCCACGCGGCCACCATGGTGACCGCCGGCATTTTCATGGTGGCGCGCATGTCGCCACTGTTCGAGTTGAGCGACACCGCCCTGAGCTTCATCATGATCATCGGCGCGATCACCGCGCTGTTCATGGGCTTTCTCGGCATCATCCAGAACGACATCAAACGCGTTGTCGCGTATTCGACCCTGTCGCAACTGGGCTACATGACGGTTGCCCTGGGCGCTTCCGCCTACTCGGTCGCCGTCTTCCACCTGATGACCCATGCCTTCTTCAAGGCCCTGCTGTTCCTGGCGGCCGGGTCCGTGATCATGGGTGTGCACCACAATCAGGACATCCGCTGGATGGGTGGCTTGCGCAAATACATGCCCATCACCTGGATCACTGCCTTGCTCGGATCGCTGGCGCTGATCGGTACGCCGCTGTTCGCCGGCTTTTACTCCAAGGACAGCATCATCGAAGCGGTGCATTTCAGCAACCTGCCTGGCGCCGGGTTTGCGTACTTCGCGGTGCTTGCGGGCGTTTTTGTCACGGCTTTTTATTCCTTCCGCATGTACTTCCTGGTGTTCCACGGCAAGGAGCGCTTTGACCAGAATCCGGATGCGCACCATGATGACCATGGACACGGCCACCACGACGAGCACCATGCCCCGCACGAGTCGCCCTGGGTGGTGACCGCACCGCTGCTGCTGCTGGCCATTCCTTCGGTGGTGATCGGTTTCCTGACCATTGATGCGATGCTGTTCGGCGACTTCCTGAAAGACGCCATCATCGTCAACGCGGACAAACATCCGGCCATGGCCGAGCTGGCCAAGATCTTCCATGGTCCGGCCCAGATGGCATTACACGGCCTGATGACAGCACCGTTCTGGCTGGCGCTGGCCGGTGTGGCAGCGGCGTATTACATGTACATGGTCAATCCGGCATTGCCGGCCGCCATCAAGCGCCGTGTGGAACCGATCTACACCCTGCTCGAGAACAAGTACTACATGGACTGGTTCAACGAAAACGTGCTGGCACGCGGCGCGCGGGCCCTGGGTTTCGGCCTCTGGAAGGGCGGCGACGAAAAAATCATCGACGGCGCGCTGGTCAACGGCTCGTGGAAGCTGGTGGGCTGGGTCTCCAGCGTTGTGCGCAAGGTCCAGACCGGCTACATCTACCACTACGCTTTGGCCATGATCATGGGTGTCTTCATCCTGATCAGCTATTTCGCCACCTGGCCGATGATCAAAGAACTGCTCAGCAAATAAGCAAGAGGAATAACAAAAATGGGATTGTTGAGTCTTGCCATCTGGACGCCGATTTTTTTCGGCGTCGTGCTGCTGGCGTTGGGTCGTGACGACCAGGCGCGCAGCGTGCGCTGGATCGCGCTGATCGGCGCCCTGGTCAGTTTTCTGGTGACCCTGCCGCTGTACAGCGGCTTCGAGCTGGGCACCGCTGCGATGCAGTTTGTCGAGAAGGCCGCCTGGATCGACCGTTTCGACATCAATTACCACCTCGGTGTCGATGGCATCTCGATGTGGTTCGTGTTGCTCACGGCCTTCATCAATGTGGTCGTGATCATTGCGAGCTGGGAGTCCATCACCAGCCGCGTCAACCAGTACATGGCGGCCTTCCTGATCCTCAGCGGACTGATGATCGGCGTGTTCACCGCGCTTGACGGGATGTTGTTCTACGTGTTTTTCGAGGCAACGCTGATCCCGATGTACCTGATCATCGGTATCTGGGGCGGCCCGCGCAAGATTTACGCCGCCTTCAAGTTTTTCCTGTACACGCTGCTCGGCTCGCTGCTGATGCTGATCGCCCTGATTTTCCTGTACGTCAAGTCCGGCGGCAGTTTCGATCTGGCCACCTGGTACACGCTGCCATTGAGCGGCACGGCGCAGACTTTCCTGTTCTTTGCTTTTTTTGCCGCCTTTGCCGTCAAGGTGCCGATGTGGCCGGTGCACACCTGGCTGCCCGACGTCCACGTGGAAGCGCCGACCGGCGGTTCCGCCGTGCTGGCGGCCATCATGCTCAAGCTGGGTGCCTACGGTTTCCTGCGCTTTTCGATGCCGATTGCACCCGACGCAGCGCGTGAGTGGGCCTGGCTGATGATTGCGCTGTCGCTGATCGCGGTGATTTATGTGGGCCTGGTGGCCATGGTCCAGCAGGACATGAAAAAGCTGGTGGCCTATTCCTCCGTGGCGCACATGGGTTTTGTGACCCTGGGCTTTTTCATCTTCAACGACCTCGGTGTTTCCGGTGGCATCGTGCAGATGATTGCGCACGGTTTTGTTTCAGGCGCTATGTTCCTGTGCATCGGCGTGTTGTATGACCGCGTGCATTCGCGCGAGATCGCCAGTTATGGCGGTGTCGTCAACACCATGCCCAAGTTCGCCGCGTTTGCGCTGCTGTTTGCCATGGCCAATTGCGGCCTGCCGGCCACCGCCGGTTTTGTCGGCGAGTGGATGGTCATCCTCGGCGCCATCAAGTTCAACTTCTGGATTGGCCTGGCCGCATCGACGGCGCTGATCTTTGGCGCGGCTTACACCTTGTGGATGTTCAAGCGGGTCTACCTCGGGCCTGTCACCAATGAGGACGTCAAGGGCCTGACCGACATCAACAGCCGCGAATTCCTGATGTTGTCCCTGCTGGCGATTGCAGTGATGTTCATGGGCATTTATCCCAAGCCCTTCACCGATGTGATGGACAGCTCGGTTGCCGGCCTGCTCAAGCATGTCGCGGCCTCGAAGCTCCCGTAAGCAACCCTTCCAGAAGAATTTCAGATGATTGACAAACTATCCTGGATCGCGGTTTCCCCCGAGATCGTCCTGCTGGCGATGGCCTGCGTCATCCTGCTGGTCGACCTCGGTGTGAAAAGCCCGCAGCGCACGCTGACCTATGTGCTGACCCTGCTCACGCTGGCGGTGGTGGCTGCGCTGACGGCGGCCTTTGCCATTGGCGGCAACACGGTGTATGGCTTTGGCAACATGGTCGTGAGCGACCCGATGGCCAACTGGCTCAAGTGTTTTGCATCCATCGCGATGATGGTCACGCTGGTGTATGCGCGGCCCTATGCCGCAGACCGCCAGATGCTGCGTGGCGGCGAGCTGTTCACCCTGGGCATGTTTGCGTTGCTGGGCATGTTCGTGATGATCTCCGGCCACAATTTCCTGGTGCTCTACATGGGCCTGGAGCTGATGACGCTGTCCAGCTACGCGCTGGTGGCACTGCGCCGCGACAATGCCACCGCCACCGAGGCGGCCATGAAGTATTTTGTGCTTGGCGCACTGGCCTCGGGCTTCCTGCTGTATGGCCTGTCCATGATGTACGGCGCCACCGGTTCGCTGGACATCAACGAGGTCTACCGCGCGATTGCCAGCCGCCAGGTGAAACACTCGGTGCTGGTCTTTGGCCTGGTGTTCATTGTGGCCGGCCTTGCCTTCAAGCTGGGGGCCGTTCCTTTCCACATGTGGCTGCCCGACGTCTACCAGGGCGCGCCGACCGCCATCACCCTGCTGATCGGCGCGGCGCCGCAACTGGCGGCCTTCGCGATCTGTATCCGCCTGCTGGTGCAGGGCATGCTTCCGCTGGCGATCGACTGGCAGCAGATGCTGGCCATCCTGGCGATAGGCTCGCTGCTGGTGGGCAATCTGGCGGCCATCGCGCAGACCAACCTGAAGCGCATGCTGGCGTTTTCGACGATCTCGCAGATGGGCTTTTTGTTGCTCGCGCTGCTGGCCGGTGTGGTCAACGGCAACAAGCTCAACGCCGAGTTCGCTTACGGCGCGGCCATGTTCTACGTCATCACCTATGTGCTGACCACACTGGCGGTGTTCGGCATCATGCTGCTGCTGTCGCGTATGGGCCATGAGTCCGAAGAAATCTCCGACCTGGCCGGTCTGAACCAGCGCAGCCCGCTGTTCGCCGGTGTCATGGCCGTCTGCATGTTTTCGCTGGCGGGCGTGCCGCCGGTGGTCGGCTTCTATGCCAAGCTGGGCGTGCTGCAGGCGCTGGTGTCCTCCCAGCACACGACCTACATCGTGCTGGCCGTGTTTGCCGTGATGATGTCGCTGGTCGGCGCCTTCTACTACCTGCGTGTGGTGAAGGTGATGTACTTTGACGCGCCCAACCCCGGCATGCCCACCGCCATCCATGCGCCGGCCGATGCCCGCGTGGTGCTGTCCATCAACGGTGCGCTGGTGCTGCTGCTGGGTCTCATGCCCGGCGGGCTGATGACGCTTTGTACCCAGGCGATTGCCAGCGTCGTGAAATCGCTGGGGGCCTGAGCCCGCATGACCCAGACTGCTTCGGTGTGGCTGGTGCTGGCGCTGGCGCTGCTGGCGGCCAACCTGCCTTTTGTCAGCAACCGCCTGTTCGCGGTGCTTCCCTTGTCCCGGCCCAAGATGCTGGCTGTGCGCCTGGCTGAAATGGTGTTCTGGTACCTGGTGGTCGGCGGCATTGGCCTGCTCCTTGAACAACGCGCCGGGCAGATCGCGCCGCAGGGCTGGGAGTTCTACGCGATTACCGCGACCCTGTTCATCACCTTTGCCTTTCCGGGCTTTGTGTATCGCTACCTGTTCAAACACCGGTAAGCATGGCAGGGGCTGATACACCTTCAGCGCTTCCCTGTCCTGCGGACGACGCTCACCTCAGGGAACATACCCTCGACAGCCGTGAACTGGTCAAGGGGCACTTCCTCCACGCCTTCCGCGACACCGTGCGTTTGCCGGATGGCACTGAAGCTTGCCGCGAGTACGTGCGCCATCCCGGGGCGGTGATGATCATCGCCCAGCTTGATGACGGCCGGCTGGTGCTGGAGCGCCAGTACCGCTACCCGGTGCAGGCGGTGATGGTCGAATTCCCGGCGGGCAAACTCGATGCCGGGGAAGACCCGCTGGCCTGCGCACAACGTGAGTTGCTGGAAGAGACCGGTTACCGCGCACGTCGCTGGGCCCGGGCCGGCGTGATGCACCCGGTGATTTCCTACTCCACGGAATTTATCGACATCTGGTTCGCCAGGGAGCTGAGCGCTGGCAAGCGCCAGCTTGACGCCGGCGAATTCCTGGACGTGTTCACCGCCAGTCCGTCCGAGCTGATGCAATGGTGCGGCGATGGCCGGGTGACCGACGGCAAGACCCTGACCGGCGCGCTCTGGCTGCAAAACGTGCTGTCGGGTGCATGGGTTCTCGACTGGCAGGATGGCGAAGACGCCGGCGCGGCCCGATAATCGGGCCATGAAAGTCCTCAACCTCCAGTGCGCCCACCAGCATGCCTTTGAAGGCTGGTTTGCCTCGGAAGACGATTTCCAGAGTCAGCTCGCGCGCGGGCTGGTGACGTGCCCCTTGTGCGCAGATCCCGGCATCCAGAAAATGCCCAGCGCGCCGCGCCTCAATCTCGGCGCGCCGGCGCCGGCTGCGGTGGCCGGCCCACGCGAGCCCCCGGTTCCGGCCACCGGCGCCTTGCCGCAAGCCGCGCCACCTGCCGCGCCTGCCAGCCCGGCGGCCTTCCTGAAAGCCCTGCGCGAGGTCATGGCCAACACCGAAGACGTGGGCGAACGTTTTGCCGATGAGGCGCGCGCCATGTTTTACGGTGATGCCGAGCAGCGCAGCATCCGCGGCCAGACCAGCCGGGCCGAAGCGATGGAGTTGCTGGAGGAGGGCATCGACGTGATGCCCTTGCCTTTGCCCGAGGCGGTCAAGGGAACGCTGCAGTAGTGCGACGGCGCTGTTGGCGACGATTGTCAGACCGGCGACCCATGGCAACACATGTCGAGCAGCACTGCGGCGCTGGCGTCAGGGCGCAGGTATGCCGTTTGTCCCGTCAGCATGGCCTCGCGCGTGGTCCGGGCTTGGGTGTGAGCGTGACAGCCGTGTTTCAGTCTTCAACACGGCGGCGTGACTGATGGACGACGCTTGCGCTGCGTCTGTCCCGTGGGTCATCCACTGCGACGGCAGCGCCGTTCCCAATCCTGGCCGCATGGGTCTGGGGGCGGTGCTGGTCGCGCCGGAGGGAACGCGACATGTGCTCTCGACGGCGGCCGACGCGCGGGGTTGCAACAACGAGGCGGAGGCTCGCGCACTGATGCTGGCGCTGCGCGATGCGCAGGCGCGCGGGGCAAGGGTGTTGCAGATCTACTCGGACAACAGCTTGCTGGTCGCGCAGCTTGGCGCAGGTGCTGCGCCGCCGGTGCTGCGGCTGGCGGCGCTGTACGACCAAGTGGCCGCCCTGTTGGCGAGCTTTGCGTACACCTCGCTGCACTGGATACCGCGACACCGCAATGGCGAGGCCGATGCGCTGGCGCGTGCGGCGCTGGGTCTGGCGCCCAAGGCGCCGGTCAAGCGGGTGAAGGCTAAAAAGCGGCGCTAGCTGCCGCTGCTGTCCCAGAAGCCCCTGTGCGGCTCGGCGGCTTCGCCCTCCAGCAGCGGGCCCAGCACCTCGACCGGCCGTTGCCCGGTCGCAAACACATGCCTGCAGGGCAATGACAGGGTCGGGTTTTCCGGATGGGCGCCTGTCAGCTCCAGCAGCTGGTGCTCGGACAGGCCGTACACCACGCGGCCGATGTTGCACCAGTAGATCGCGCCGGCGCACATGCAGCAGGGCTCGGCGCTGGTGTAGAGCGTGCACCTGAGCAACTGTTCCGGCGGCAGTGCGCGGGCGGCCAGCGCGGCGGCGGCCAGTTCGGCATGCTGGGTCGGGTCGCCTTGCGGCGGCATCGAGTTGTTGCCGGCCTGGGCGATGATGGTGCCGTTTTCATCGGCGACCAGCGCGGCGAACGGGTGGCGTCCGCTGGCACGCGAGTCAGCCGACAGCGCAATCGCCTGGCGCAGCAGGGCCAGGTCAAGCGGGGAGGGCTGCTGCATGGCCGGACCCTGCGTCTGTTCGTCAGCGCGTCACAACACCTCGCTGGCGAAGTCGGCCAGGCGTGAGCGCTCGCCGCGTGCCAGCGTGATGTGCCCGCCGTGCGGCCAGCCCTTGAAGCGGTCCACGGCGTAGGTCATGCCGGATGAGCCTTCGGTCAGGTAGGGCGTGTCGATCTGCGCGAGGTTGCCCATGCAGATGATCTTGGTGCCGGGGCCGGCGCGGGTGATCAGGGTCTTCATCTGCTTGGGCGTCAGGTTTTGCGCTTCGTCGATGATCACGTACTTGTTCAGGAAGGTTCGGCCGCGCATGAAGTTCATGCTCTTGACCTTGATGCGCGAGCGGATCAGCTCGTTGGTGGCGGCGCGGCCCCATTCGCCGGAGCCGCTGTCGTTCTTGCCCAGCACTTCGAGGTTGTCGTCGAGCGCGCCCATCCAGGGGCCCATTTTTTCTTCTTCGGTGCCGGGCAGGAAGCCGATGTCTTCACCGACGCTGACGGTGGCCCGGGTCATGATGATCTCGGTGTAGCGGCGGTCGTCCAGCACCTGCGTCAGGCCGCTGGCCAGCGCCATCAGCGTCTTGCCGGTGCCGGCCGTGCCGGCCAGGGTCACGAAGTCGACCTCGGGGTCCATCAGCAGGTTCATCGCGAAGTTCTGCTCGCGGTTGCGCGTGGTGATGCCCCAGACCGCGTTCTTCAGGTGGGTGTAGTCCTTCAGCGTCTTGAGCACGGCCGTTTTGGCGCGGATCTCGGTCACGCGGGCATACAGCGGCGGCTCGCCGGGGGCCTCGAAAAACACGAACTGGTTGATCAGCAGGCTGCCGACGATGGGACCGGTGATGCGGTAGAAAGTGTGGCTGCCCTGCTGCCAGCTTTCGATGGTCTTGCTCTGGCGCGTCCAGAAATCGGCCGGCAGCGGCAGCGAGCCGGCGTAGAGCAGGTCGCCGTCTTCCAGTGTCTTGTCGTTCTGGTAGTCGTCAGTGGCCAGGCCCAGGGCGCGCGCCTTGACGCGCATGTTGATGTCCTTGGACACCAGCACCACCTCGCGCGGCGCGTACTCCTTGCGCAGCGCTTCGACCACGCCGAGGATCTGGTTGTCGGCCTTGCCCTGCGGCAGGCTCATGGGCAGCGAGTAGTCCAGCACCCTGGTCTGGAAGAACAGGCAGCCACCGGCTTCCTTGTGCCCGGTGG
>PNNC01000228.1 GCA_013824015.1 Polaromonas sp. | reverse complement strand
GGGCAAAAACCCTTGAGACAGGACATGTCCTTGTTGCAGGTGGACTGGTTGATCTGGCGCTTGCGGCCGAACTCGGTCTCCAGCGGCTCCACGCTCAGGCAGTTGGACTGCACACCGCAGTCGCCGCAGCCTTCGCAGACCAGTTCGTTGATCACCACCCGGCGCGCCGGATCGACCAGGCTGCCGCGCTTGCGGCGTCGGCGTTTTTCGGTGGCGCAGGTCTGGTCGTAAATGATGACGGTGGTGCCCTTGATCTCGCGGAACTGCCGCTGGATGGCATCGAGCTCATCGCGATGCTGCACCGCCACGCCGTCGACCAGCGTGACGCTGTCGTATTTCTCCGGCTCGTCGGTCACCACCACAATTTTGGCCACGCCCTCGGCCCGCATGGACTGGGCAATCTGCACCACCGAATGGCCTTCGGGGCGCTCGCCGACCTGCTGACCGCCGGTCATGGCGACCGCATCGTTGTAGAGGATCTTGTAGGTGATGTTGACGCCGGCGGCAATCGACTGGCGCACCGCCAGCGAGCCGCTGTGGAAATAGGTTCCATCGCCGAGGTTGGCAAAAATGTGCTGGTCGGTGGTGAAAGGTTGCTGGCCGACCCAGGGCACGCCCTCGCCGCCCATCTGGGTGAAGCCCGAGGTGCTGCGGTCCATCCACAGCGCCATGAAGTGGCAGCCGATGCCGGCCATCGCGCGCGAACCTTCGGGCACCTTGGTCGAGGTGTTGTGCGGGCAGCCCGAGCAAAACCAGGGCTGGCGCTCGGCCTTGATTTCCAGCACCTGCAGCGAACGCTCTTTCGCGTCCAGGATCGCGAGCTGTGCGTCCAGACGCGCCATCATGTCGCTGTCCAGGCCGAGCTTGCGCACACGCTGCGCAATCGCCTTGGCGATCAGCGAGGGCGACAGGTCGGCATTGGCGCGCAACAGGGTGTTCGCGGTCGGGTTCGGCATGGACCACTCACCGCCGCTGAAGTCGCCATCGACCTCGTTGAACTTGCCGTAGATGTTGGGGCGCACGTCGGCGCGCCAGTTGTAAAGCTCTTCCTTGAGCTGGTACTCGATGACCTGGCGCTTTTCCTCGACCACCAGGATTTCGCGCAGGCCGGTCGCAAATTCGCGTGTGCCCTGGGCCTCCAGCGGCCAGACCACGCCGACCTTGTGCAGGCGGATGCCGAGCTGGCGACAGCTGGCGTCATCCAGGCCCAGATCGATCAGGGCCTGGCGCGTGTCGTTGTAGGCCTTGCCGCTGGCGATGATGCCGAAGCGGTCGTTCGGACCTTCGATCACGTTGTAGTTGAGCCGGTTGGCGCGGATGTAGGCCAGCGCGGCATACCACTTGTAGTCGAACAGGCGCGCCTCCTGCTCCAGCGCGGCGTCGGGCCAGCGGATGTGCACGCCGCCCGGTGGCATCTGGAAGTCGGTCGGCAGCTTGATCTGCACCCGCTGCGGATCGATCATCGCGGTGGCACTCGACTCGACGATCTCCTGGATGGTTTTCATGCCGGCCCAGACGCCCGAAAAACGGCTCATCGCAAACGCGTGTACGCCCAGGTCCAGGATTTCCTGCACATTGGCCGGGAAAAACACCGGCAGGCCGCAGGCCTTGAAGATATGGTCGCTCTGGTGCGCGGCGGTCGAACTTTTGGCCACATGGTCGTCGCCAGCCACCGCGATCACGCCGCCCCAGGGCGTGGTGCCGGCCATGTTGGCATGTTTGAACACGTCGGAGCAGCGGTCCACGCCCGGACCCTTGCCGTACCAGATGCCGAACACGCCGTCGAACTTGTTGGTGCCGGGCGGCGAAAAGCCCAGTTGCTGCGTGCCCCACAGCGCGGTGGCGGCCAGCTCTTCATTGACGCCGGGCTGGAACACAATGTTCTGCGCCTTCAGATAGGGCGCCGCCTTGACCAGCGCCTGGTCGTAACCACCGAGCGGCGAACCACGGTAACCGCTGATGAAGCCGGCGGTGTTTTTGCCCTGCAGCGCATCGCGCTGGCGCTGCAACATCGGCAGCTTGACCAGCGCCTGGACGCCGCTCATGAAGGCCTGACCGTAATCAAGTGCGTATTTGTCCTCAAGGCTCACCGTCTCGAGGGCCTTGCGGATGTGTTCGGGCAGGGGGGCGTTCATCTTGTCTCCAGTCGTGGGGCTGAAACCGCTTGGTAAGCGGGCGAAGAGGCTGTCGCCCGGATAGGGTGGCGCCTCTATATATGAACAAAGTGTAGGCGCGATGAATAGATAAGTCTTTGCTTTTTATGCCTTGTTTACGGCACTTTGAGAAAGATTCTTGCGCATAATCGCCAATTATGGAAACACTCGACAAGTTTGACATCGCCATCCTGAATGAATTGCAAACCGACGGGCGCCTCAGCAATGCCGAGCTTTGCGCCCGTGTCGGCCTGAGCGCTGCGCCCTGCTGGCGGCGCGTGCGCGCGCTGGAGGAAAGCGGTTTCATCAAGGGTTACCGGGCCGAGATCGACCGCCAGAAGATCGGCCTGGGCGTGCTGGCTTTTGTGCGGCTGGACGCCGACCGCAACACCGGCGACGCCACCAGCGTGATGGAGGAAGCCATCCGCAAACTGCCCGAAATCATTGCCTGCCACTACATCAGCGGCACCGGCACCTTCGAGCTGCAGGTGGTGGCGCAGGACCTCGACAGCTTTTCCCGGTTTGCGCTGAAAAGCCTGATCAACCTGCCCAATGTGAAAGACCTGCACACCAGCTTTTCACTGGGCGAAGTCAAGGCCAGCAGCGCGCTGCCGCTGGGCCACCTGGTGGGCGGCAAAAAAGGCGCCTGAACGCCAGGGTTGCCGCCTGGCGCTCTTTTTATGCACCAAATCCGCCTCCAGCCCTTATCCCGACTGCGTCAACAGCTATCAATTACATAGCAAATTGGCATCCAGAGTCAGGCGGGGGCCGTGGATCTGGCGCCGCCAGGCCGCAGGCGCCGTGCCTGCAAGGGGAGAGGCATGCCACGCAGTGAATGCCATCAGGGGTGTTCAGGAACTCCAGCCGCCACCCAGCGCGCGGATCAGCCCCACGGTGGCCAGGTATTGCGCGGCGCGGACCTGCAGCGCCTCGCGCCGGCTGCGCAGCTCGCTGCGCTGGGCGTCCAGCAATTCGAGCTGGCTGACCAAGCCATTGCGGTAGCGTGAGTCGGACAGCAGCGTGGCGCGCGCCGCCGAGGTCACGGACCGAGACTGCGCCTCGGACTGCCCGGCCAGCAGGCGCAGCGCCGACAGCTGGTCTTCCACCTCGCGGAAGGCCACCAGAATCTGCTCGCGGTAGTTCGCGAGCGCGATGTCGAGTTCGGCATTCGCGCTGGCCACGCCGGCTTCGCGCCGGCCGCCATCGAAGATCGGCAGTGAGAGCAGCGCGCCCACGCCCCAGGCGCGGGTGGACAGCTTGAACAGGTCGCTGATCTCGGGCGCCGCATAACCACCGGTGGCGGTCAGTGAAAAACTCGGGAACCAGGCCGCTTTGGCCACACCGGCACGCGCCTGCGCCGCCTGCATGCTGGTTTGCGCCGCCAGCACATCGGGCCGTCGCACCAGCACCGTACTCGGCACACCGGCGGGGATCACCGGCAAGGCGGTGGCCCAGTCGGCGGGTTGGACCTCGAAACGGGAGGCCACCTCGCCGACCAGCACGGCCAGCGCATGTTCGAGTTCAGCGCGGCGCCGGTCCAGCGCCAGCGCTTCCGACTCGGTGGACGCCAGCTCGGTGCGCACCCGCGCCACATCGAGCTCGGCCACATCACCCTCGCGAAAGCGCACCTCGGTCAGGCGCAGCGTGTTGCCGTAAGCCTGCACAGTGCTGCGCACCAGCATGCGTTCGGCATCCAGCGCGCGCAACTGCAAATAGCTCTGCGCCACCTGGGCCTGCACCAGCAACTGCGTGCTGCGCAGCAGCGCCTCGCGCGAACGGGCGCCCAGCGAAGCGGCATCGGAAGCCAGCGACAGCCGGCCGATCAGGTCCAGCTCCCAGGCCACATTGGCGCCGACACTGACGACTGTCTGCGGCCGGTTGCCGGTCGTGCTGTTTTGCTGCCGCACGGCCCCGGCGCCGAGCTCGACTTGCGGCAGGCGGTCCGCAGCGCTGGCACGCAGCAGCGCACGCGCCTGCGTCAGCCGGGCCGCGGCGACCTGCACGCTGCTGTTGTTGCGGCCGGCCTGTTCGACCAGCTGATCGAGCACCGGATCAGCAAACACCGACCACCAGGCGTCCTGCGATTGCACCTGGCTGGGCGCGGCCGCCAGCACACGCGAAGCGTCCTGATTCCTGAATGCCGGCGGCGTGGTGGGCAGGCTGGAAGCGTCGATCGGCGTGGAGGTGGCGCAGCCGGCCAGCACCAGCGCGGCAAGCAGCGGCACCAGCGTTGTGCGCAGTCGGGAAAACGTGTGGTTCATGCTGAACTCCTTGGATGGTTCGGTTTATTCGTGCGGGCCGATGCGGGCGGCAGGCTGGGCGTGGGCGACGGCACCGCCACCGCCACCGGTGACAGGGCTGGCCGCGAAAGCTTCGATGTGCGGCACCTCGCCGTGCAGCTTGAGCGGGCGGTTGCCGGCCAGGCGCCGCAGCACCACATAAAACACCGGCGTCAGGAACAGGCCAAACGCCGTCACGCCAATCATCCCGGCGAACACCGCAACACCCATGGCCGAACGCATCTCGGCGCCGGCGCCGGTGGACAGCACCAGCGGCAACACCCCCATCACAAACGCCAGCGAAGTCATCAGGATCGGGCGCAGGCGCAGGCGGCTGGCTTCGATCGCGGCCTGCACCGGGGTGCGGCCGGCAAACTCGAGCTCGCGTGCAAACTCAACGATCAGGATGGCGTTTTTTGCCGACAAGCCCACGAGCACCATGAGCCCGATCTGGGTAAAGACGTTGTTGTCGCCGCCCGAGAGCCAGACACCGGTCATCGCCGCCAGCAGGCCCATCGGCACGATCAGGATGATGGCGATCGGCAGCGTCAGGCTTTCATACTGCGCGGCCAGCACCAGAAACACCAGCAGCAGCGCCAGCGGGAACACCAGCACCGCGGAATTGCCGGCCAGGATTTCCTGGTAGGTCAGTTCGGTCCACTCAAAGCCAATGCCTTTGGGCAATGTTTCTGCCGCGATACGTTCGATCGCTGCCTGCGCCTGGCCCGACGAATAACCCGGTGCCGGGCCGCCGCTGACGTCGGCCGACAGGTAGCCGTTGTAACGCATCGCACGTTCGGGCCCGAAGCTGGACTGCACCTTCATCAGCGCCGACAGCGGCACCATCTCGCCGGTGCCCGATCGCACCTTGAGCAGGCCCACGTCTTCGGCACGGGCGCGGTAGGGCGCATCGGCCTGCACCCGCACGCTGTAGGTGCGGCCGAACTTGTTGAAGTCGTTCGCGTACAGGCTGCCGAGGTAGATCTGCATGGTGTCGAAGATGTCGGTCACCGGCACGTTGAGCTGGCGCGCCTTGGTGCGGTCGATATCGGCATACAGCTGCGGCACGTTGACCTGCCAGCTCGTGAAGGTGCCGGCAATCTCGGGCGCCTGCGCCACCTTTTCCATGAAGGCTTTGACGGCGCCATCCATCGCGTCATAACCGAGCGAGGCACGGTCTTCCAGCTGCAGCTTGAAGCCGCCGGTGGTGCCCAGGCCCTCGACCGGCGGCGGCGGGAACATCACGATGAACGCGTCCTGGATGCCGGCAAACGCGCCGTTGAGCTGGCCCGCCACCGCGCCGCCGCTCTGGTCGGCGTTCTTGCGCTCGGCAAACGGCTTGAGCGTCGCAAACACGATGCCGGAATTCGAGCTGTTGGTGAAACCGTTGATCGACAGGCCGGGGAAGGCAATCGCGTCCTCGACGTTCGGGTTGGCCTTCATGATCTCGCCCATGCGCTGGATCACGTCCTCGGTGCGGTCCAGCGTCGCGCCGTCGGGCAGTTGCGCGAAACCGATCAGGTACTGCTTGTCCTGGGCCGGCACAAAACCGCCGGGCACCAGCTTGAAGATGCCGATGGTCGCACCGACCAGCACCCCGTACATCACCAGCATCAGCGTCTTGCGCGAGATCGCGCCCTTGACACCGCCGCTGTAGGCGCTGGCGCCGCGCTTGAACAGCCGGTTGAACCACGCAAAGAAACGGCCAAACACCTTGTCCATGCCGCGTGTCAGCGCGTCTTTCGGTGCGTCGTGGCTTTTGAGCAGCAGCGCGGCCAGTGCCGGCGACAAGGTCAGCGAGTTGATCGCCGAGATCACGGTCGAGATCGCAATCGTCACCGCAAACTGCTTGTAGAACTGGCCGGTCAGGCCGCTGATGAAGGCCAGCGGCACAAACACCGCGACCAGCACCAGCGCAATCGCGATGATGGGGCCAGACACCTCGCGCATGGCGCGGTAGGTCGCCTCGCGCGGCGACAGGCCGGCCTCGATGTTGCGCTCGACGTTTTCGACCACCACGATGGCGTCGTCGACCACAATGCCGATGGCCAGCACCAGCCCGAACAGGCTGAGCGCATTGATCGAAAAACCCAGCAGGTGCAGCACCGCAAAGGTGCCAACCACCGACACCGGCACCGCCAGCAGCGGAATGATGGAGGCGCGCCAGGTCTGCAGGAACAAGATCACCACCAGCACCACCAGCGCGACGGCTTCGAGCAGCGTGGTGATCACCGACTGGATGGAAGCCCGCACAAACTGCGTCGGGTCGTAGGCAATGCGGTACTCCACACCTTCAGGCATGTTTTTGGCGAGCTCGTCCATGGTCTGGCGCACCGCGTCGGAGATCTCCAGCGAGTTCGAGCCCGGCGCCTGGAACACACCCATGCCCACGGCAGGCTTGTTGTTCAGCAACGAACGCAGCGCGTATTCGGAAGCGCCGAGTTCGATGCGGCTGATGTCGCGCAGCCGGGTCACCGCGCCGTCGCTGCCGGTCTTGACGATGATGTCGCCGAACTCTTCCTCGTTCTGCAAGCGGCCTTGCGCATTGATCGACAGCTGCATGTCCACGCCCGGCAGGCCCGGCGAAGCGCCGACCACGCCGGCGGCCGCCTGCACGTTCTGGCCGCGGATCGCCGCCACCACATCGCTGGCCGACAGGCCGCGCTGCGCGACTTTCTGCGGATCGAGCCAGACCCGCATCGAGTAGTCGCCGCCGCCGAAAATCTGCACCTGGCCCACGCCCTGGATACGCGCCAGCCGGTCCTTGACATTGAGCACCGCGTAGTTGCGCAGGTAGTTGATGTCATAACGGTCGTTCGGTGAGACCAGGTGCACCACCATCGTGATGTTGGGCGCGCTCTTGACGGTGGTCACGCCGAGCCGGCGCACTTCCTCGGGCAGGCGCGGCTCGGCCTGCGACACGCGGTTTTGCACCATCTGCTGCGCCTTGTCGGGGTCGGTGCCGAGCTTGAAGGTCACGGTCAGCGTCATCACGCCGTCGGTGGTGGCCTGGCTGCCCATGTAGAGCATGCCCTCGACACCGTTGATCGATTCCTCCAGCGGCATGGCCACGGTTTCGGCGATCACCTTGGGGTTGGCGCCCGGGTACTGGGCGCGCACCACCACCGAGGGCGGCGCGACTTCCGGGTACTCGGAGATCGGCAGGCCGCCGAGCGCGACCAGGCCGGCGATCAGCATCAGCAGCGACAACACGCCGGCAAAAATCGGGCGGTCGATAAAAAATTTGGAGAGATTCATGGGAGTTCTTCTTGTTCAGCCCGGGGCTCACCAGCCCCGGCATTCATGCATTACTTCGCCGCCACCTTGACGGGCTTGTCGGCATGGAGCAGCTCGGCCTTGGCCGACATCTCGACCGGCTGCGGGGCCACCAGCGCCCCCGGGCGCACACGCTGCAGGCCGTTGACAACAATGCGTTCGTTGGGCGCCAGGCCGTTCTTCACGACCCGCAGGCCGTTGACCGAGGCGCCCAGCAAAACTTCGCGGTACTCGGCCTTGTTGCCTTCGCCCACCACCAGCACGTACTTCTTGTTCTGGTCGGTGCCGACAGCGCGCTCGTTGACCAGCAGCGCCGTCGCCTGCGTGGCCTGGCCCATGCGGATGCGCGCAAACTGGCCGGGCATCAACTGGCCATCCTTGTTGTCGAACACAGCGCGGGCACGCACCGTGCCGCTTTTGGCGTCGACCTGGTTGTCCACCAGTTGCAAGCGGCCCTCGAACGGTGTGTCGCTGCTGGCGGCGGTGCCCATCTGCACCGGAATGCGTTCGAGCCTGCGTTCGCCACCGCTGCTCACGTCCTTCAGGGCTTTGGCCACCACCTGTTCGTCGGCGTCAAAACTTGCATAAATCGGGCTGACCGAGACCAGCGTGGTCAGCACTGGCGCACCCGGCCCGGCAGCGACCAGATTGCCAACCGTGACCTCGAGCTTGCCGACGCGGCCGGCCACCGGCGCGCGCACCTGTGTGTAGCCCAGGCTCAGCTGCGCCGTCTGCAGCGCCGCCTGGGCGGCGCGCAGGTTCGCATCGGCCTCGCGCTGGCCGTTGCTGCGTTCATCGAATTCGCGTTTCGAGATCGCCTGCTCGCTCCACAGGCGCTGCGCGCGCTCCTGCTCGCCTTTGGCCTGCGCCACCCGCGCCTGCGCCGCGCCGACCTGGGCTTCGGCGCGCTGCACCTCTGCAGCGTAGGGCGCCGGATCAATCGTCAGCAGAAGCTCGCCTTTTTTGACCAGCGCACCCTCGCGAAAATGCATGGACTGGAGCGTGCCGGCAACGCGCGAACGGATGTCCACCCGTTCAACCGCCTCGAGCCGGCCCGAAAACTCGTCCCAGGCGGCGACATCGCTCTGCACGACGGTGGCCACAGAGACCGGTATGGCGGCAGGGGCGGTGGCGACATCCGCGTGGGCACCGGAGCCGGATACACCAAAAACGGCGGCCGACATGCCTGCCACCGCGATCACGCCCAGTGTGACCGTCAGAAGACGGCGCTTGTTGTTGTGGAGTTGACTCAATCGCATGGCGAACACCTCAAGAAAAATGTGGAAAAACCTGGAAGACGGCGTCCGGGCACCGCAAATGGATCGATGCCCCGACAGGGAAACTGGAAACCAGACAACGGGCGGCTAAGCGGCCCTGGCAACAACTGCCGGGTTGATGCATGCGGGACTCCTGGCGCCGGCCATCGGTACCGCGCAAGGCCCGCGGCCCCTGACGTCAACAGCGAATCCGGTCATGAAACGTCCTTGTCAATGAATGAAGGCATGAACTTTCAAGCCTCCAACGATGGCAAGGTCAAGGCGTGTGCATGAAATCCGCATCCGGCTTGGGGACATGGCGGCATGATCTTTTGCGACATGCGAATCAAAGCCTGCGCGGCGACCAGCACAAGGTGCAGGTGCTGCGATGCCAAAACGTATCGGTAACAAGAAAAACTCCTTCAACAAAAGGCAAAACGTCATCAAGGGTGTGCCAGCGGGCTGCATTGCACGCCGTGGGCGGCGGTCAGGCTGGCAAAAAAGTCGCCGATCTGCCTCTGCACAAGCGCAGGCCATGCGGCCTGGTCATGGCCTGCCTCCAGATAATTGCCCGGCCACCCGGTCGGTTCGGGAAGCACGGCCTCCTGGACAAAAATCCCTGCCGCGCGCAGCCGCTGGGCATAGGCCTGTGCCTCATCCCGCAGCGGATCGTCCCCGGCGGTGATCAGCAAGGTGGGCGGCAAACCCGACAGGCGAAAAGCCGAACCCGGCGTCGCATACGGGTGGGCGGCATCTTCGAGGCGCGGCAGGTACTGGTGCCAGCCGTCGGCCCAGGTGCAGCCGACCGGGCCGGCATGCGCGTCACGCAGCGAAGCCGTGGCCATGCAGGCGTCCAGCATCGGTGACAGCAGGATCTGGCCGGCCAGCCGGGGCGCGTCCTGGTCGCGCGCCATCAGGCTGATCGCCGCCGCCAGGTTGCCGCCGGCCTCTTCGCCGGCAATCAGCAGCGGCGCATTGCGGCCGGCCAGCTTGTGCCTGGCCTTCCAGGCCCAGATCAGCGCGGCATAACCGGTCTCGACCGCCTGCGGAAAAGGATGGGCTGGCGCCAGCGGGTAGTCCACCGAAATCACCACGGCGCCGGCCTCCGCCAGCAGGCCGGCGATACAGGCACCCTGGTCCAGCGAGCCAGCGACAAAAGCCCCGCCATGGAAGTGCAGCACCAGCGGCGCCGCTTCGGTCGCGCCTTCCGGGTGCCGCCCATACACCCGCACATTGAGCTGCCGGTCCGGCGCCAGGGCGATCTGCTGGTCCAGCCCGTCCGGCCAGTTGCTGGCGGAAGAAAGCGATGAAAACTGCGAACGGGACATGGAGGATGCCGCTGCGCGGCGCCGATTTGTTGCGATGCAGCAGAATGTAGGCGCGGCCGAATACTTAATAAATACCCCTTTTGGAGATTGTTTGTTTCACCACAGAAACAATGAGGCTCAAATACCGGTCAAAATCAGGCCCACACTGGCTTTGCGCCCTTCTTCGCCCCTTTACCAGGATGTATCCATGGACAAGTTTTCCGCCATGCAGGCCTTTGTACGCGTCGTCGAAGCCGGCACCTTCACCAAGGCCGCCGACTCCATGGACCTGCCCAAGGCCACCGTGACCCGGCTGATCCAGGACCTGGAAAAGGAGCTGGACACCAAGCTGTTGAACCGGACCACGCGCAAGGTCGCGGTCACGGTCGATGGTGCGGCCTACTACGAACAGGCCAGTCGCCTGCTGGGCGAGGTGGAAGAGCTCGAATCGAACATGTCGCGCGCCAAGGCCAGCCCGCGCGGGAAGCTCAAGGTCGATGTGCCCTCGTCGCTGGGCCTGACGGTGATCATCCCGGCGCTGGCGGACTTCTACGCGCGATACCCGGACATCCAGCTCGAGCTGGGCGTGAGCGACCGTCCGGTCGACATCATTGCGGAGAACGTGGACTGCGTGGTGCGCGGCGGCGAGCTGACCGACCAGTCGCTGGTGGCGCGCCGCATCGGCGAGTTTTACCTGGTGTCCTGCGCTTCGCCGGCCTACCTGAAGCGCCACGGCAAGCCGAAACACCCGCGCGAACTGGAGGACCACAAGCTGATCCGTTATGCCTCGCCACGCAACGGCAAGATGTACAACTTCGAGTATTACCGCGACGGCGAAACCATCGAACTCGACGGTCGCCACCTGCTGTCGGTCAATGACTCGCGCGCCGGCGTGGTGGCCGCGCTGGCCGGCCTGGGCGTGCTGCACACCGCGACCTTCCTGGTGCAGGACCACATCAGCCGCGGCGAACTGGAGCCGCTGTTCACCGAGTGGTGCGGCGGCGCCGTGCCGCTGCATGTGGTGTATCCGCCCAACCGCCACCTGAGCAACAAGGTGCGCGTGTTTGTGGACTGGATCGCCGAGCTGTTTGCCAAACACGACCTGATCCAGCGCAAGACCTCGCTGCCGGATGCCATGTGCAGCGCCTGGACGGGCCACGCCGAGCCCTCCGCCGCCAAGGCCGAAGTCGCGGCGATGGCCTGAAATTTCAAGCGTTTCAGGGCCTCAGCCCATGTCGGACAAGGGCATGCAGCTATATTATTCATAGCAAGCAGGCACTGCCCTACAATTTTGCAACCCCGTCCTGACACGCCTTGATCTCAAGGCTTTTTGCAAAGGTCCCCATGAACGCCCCCCTCCCCACCGCCACCCTGGGCGCCGTGCAGGCTGCCGACCTGGCCGCGCTGCCCCTGATCGAAAAATGGGTCTCGTTTGCCTCGGTCTCGCGCGACAGCAACCTGCCCATCATCGAGTGGACACGTACCCTGCTCGAAGCCCAGGGCATTGAATGCCACCTGACCTACGACGACAGCGGCAAAAAGGCCAACCTCTGGGCCACGCTGCCGGCCGCCGACGGCGAAACCAAAACCGGCGGCCTGGTGCTGTCGGGCCACACCGACGTGGTGCCGGTCGACGGCCAGCCCTGGGACACCGACCCGTTTGCCGCGCAGGTCGTCGGCGACCGGCTGTACGGCCGCGGCGTCACCGACATGAAAAGTTACGGCGCCACCGCGCTGATGATGGTGCCCGAACTGCTCCGACGCAAACTCAAGCGCCCGCTACACCTGGCCTTCAGTTACGACGAGGAGGTCGGCTGCATCGGTGTGCGGCGCCTGATCGCCGACATGGTGGAGCGCGGCTACAAGCCGGCCGGCTGCATCGTCGGCGAACCCACCGGCATGCAGGTGGTGATCGCGCACAAGGGCAAACATGCCTACAAAACCTCGGTGCGCGGCTTCGAGGCGCATTCCTCGCTGACGCCGCAGGGCGTCAATGCGGTCGAAATCGCCTGCGAGTTCGTCAGCAAACTCCGTTCCATGCACCGCCGTCTCGTCGCCGAAGGCCCGTTCGACCCGGTTTACGACGTGCCGCACACCACCATCCACACCGGCGTGATCGCCGGCGGCACGGCGCTCAACATCATCCCGCGCGACTGCGAGGTGACCTGGGAGATCCGGCATCACCACATGAACTCGCCGGTGCTGCTGTTCAATGAAGCGAAGGAATTCGCCGACAGCCTGGTCCCGGCGATGCAGGCCGTCGCGCCCGATACCGGCATCACCCACAAGCTCAACTCGGTGCTGCCCGGGTTTGCCACCGATGCCGACAGCGACATTGCGCGCCTGTGTTTCAAATGTGCCGATGTGGATGCAGCTTCAGGCGCCGGCAAGGTGTCCTTTGGCACGGAAGCTGCATTGTTCCACCAGGTCGGTGTGCCCACCATTGTTTGTGGCCCGGGCCACATCGCGCAGGCGCACCAGCCCAACGAATGGGTGACCCTCGAACAACTGGCCTGGTGTGAACGCTTCATGCGCCGCCTGGCCGACGAGATCTGCATCAATTGAACCGCCACTACAAGGAAAGAAACAACATGATCAAGCGTAGAACCCTGCTGGGCGCAGCCATCGCCACCGGACTGGCCGCCCTCACAGGCCTGAGCGCCCTGCCGGCCTGGGCCCAGGCCAGTGGCAAAACCGTGCGGGTTGTCGTGCCGTATGCGGCCGGCGGTGTGCAGGACATCCTGGCGCGCGCCATGAATGGCGAACTGGGCCAGGCGCTGGGCCAGACCGTGATCGTGGAAAACCGCGCTGGTGCGGGCGGCACGATTGGCACCGGTTTTGTCGCCAAATCCGAGGCGGATGGCAGCACCATGGTGATGGCCGCGGCCAGCCACAACATTGCCGGCTCGCTGTACACCAAGCTGGCCTACGACCCGCAAAAAGACTTCACGCCGCTGGCCCATATCGGCAGCGCCGGTTATGTGCTGATGATCCACCCCGACGTGCCGGCCAAAAACGTGGCCGAGTTCATCCGGTATGCCAAGGCCAACCCCGGCAAGATGAACTACGCCACCGCCGGCATGGGCAGCGCCACTCACCTGTCCATGGCTTACTTCAACGGCCTGGCCGGCATCGACCTGGTGCATGTGCCACTCAAGGCCACCGGCGAAGCCATCAATGAAGTGATTTCCGGCCGCGCCCACGCGGTGATTGCCGCCAGCATCGGCGCACTGGCCTTTGCCAGGGACAGCCGCATCCGCCTGCTGGGCGTGACCTCGCCGCAACGCAGCAAGTACCTGCCCGAGTTGCCGACGATTGCCGAAAGCGGCTTGCCCGGATATGCCTTCGACTCCTGGTTCGGCCTGCTGGGCCCGGCCGCCACACCGCCGGCGGAAGCCAGCCGCATCAACACGGCGATGGCCAGACTGCTGAAAGACCCGGTGATCCTGGAGCGCCTGGACAAGCAGGGCATCGAGCCCAAAGCCATGAGCAATGCCGATTTCGGCAAGCTGCTGGCGGTGGATTACAAACGCATGGCCGACGTGGTGAAGGCCTCGGGCGCGAAGATCGAATAAGCCCGGATCACGCGTGTGCCGATCAGTCGCGCACGCAGCGCGCCTTCAGCGGCAGCGCCGGATAGCTGAGCAGCGCCTCGCGGCCCTGGGCACCGAGGCCGAACTCGGCGCGCATCTTGGCATTGCTGTAAACCGATTGCTGCGGCCCCTGGCCGCCCGCGTCGCGAAACAGCACCTCGCTGGTGCGCGGGCCTTCGAGCAGCGCGCTGTCGTCGACAAAACGCACGCGAAAGTCAATGCCGTGTTCGCAGCGCCAGGACTGCGGGCCGGACCGCGCGCCCGGGCCGGCACATCCGGCCAGCACGGCCACCAGAGGCCACAAGCACCAGCGTTTGTTCATTGCACCCTCTGCCAGCGCTTCATTTGGGCCACAGCGCCCAAAGACGCAGCGGCTGGTTGACGCGGGCAGCCAGCAGCCCGGCTTCCGCTCCGGTTCCCGCAAAATAATCGGCGCGCACTGCCCCGACGATGGCGCTGCCGGTGTCCTGCGCCATCACCAGCTTCTGCAGGTCGGCGGCCGGCCCGCGTGAGGCCAGCCAGACCGGCGTGCCATAGGGAATGCTCTCGCGGTCCACTGCGATGGATCGTCCCGGTGTCAAGGCCACGCCCTGGGCGCCGCGCGGACCGTAAGACGCATCCTGCTCGCTGAGCGCCTCTTCACGGAAAAAGATGTAGCGCGGGTTGCTCCAGAGCAGTTGCGGCAGGCGCTGCGGGTTCTGCGCCACCCAGGCCTTGGTGGCATCGGGCCACGGATTGATTCGGGTCACGCCCTGCTCCAGCAGCCACTGGTTCACGCTGCGGTAGGGCCGCTCGTTGGAGCCGGCAAATGCCACACGCACCGTGCGCTGGGAGCCGTCGGCCTCGGTCAACTGCAGGCGCCCGGAGCCCTGGATATGCAGCATCAACACATCGATGGCGTCGGCCATGAAGGCGATCTCGCGACCGCGCAAGGCCGCCTGCGCTTCCGGCAGCGTGTCGATCTCCTGGCGGGTGTACCAGGGCTTGCGGCTGGCAAGACCGGCCGGCGCCTGGTACAGCGGCACGTTGTAGCCGTTGCCACTCTGGCGGCTGGCCTTGAACACCGGTTCGTAATAACTGGTGAGCAGGCCTTCGGCGCCGCCCTGCGGGCTTTCGACGCGGTAAGGCTGGAGCCGGCTGACCATCCAGGCGCGCTGCTCATCGGGGCTGGCGATGCTCAGCCGCCGCACCTCGCCGCACAGCGGCGCGAAAGCCGGCCCCGGACGTTCGCAGCTCTTGAGCCAGGCGTTCCAGGCCTCGAACAAGGTGTCGCTTTCAAAACCAGGCAGTTCGGACCAGGCCACCGGCACCCAGCGGCTTTTGCCCTGCGTTCTCGGCGGCAGGCCGGGGCCCTCGGCCGGACGCGGGACGCCGGCGACCGGCGGCGGTGCAGACGGGACGGCGGACGGGGGCGGCGGCGCGGTGGCGCAGGACGCCAGCAGTCCGACGAAGGCGATAATGGTGGCGGTATGTGTAGCGCGGGAAAAAACAGTCATGGCCTTACTTTTACTTGAAGCCCTGGGGGCCCTGCTGATTCTGGTGTTCATTGTCTGGTGGACCATGTTCTCCGGCCGCAAGAACGGCGAACTCAAGGACGACACCAGGCCCGAAACGCGCCCCGGAAAACCGGAAGACCCGCTATAAATTACGTAGCAAGTTAGCCAGCTCCACCGCTGACTTTACGCTCATTTTGTCAAAAACCCGGGCGCGGTGAACCTCCACCGTGCGCACGCTGATATCGAGCTGATCGGCCACCAGCTTGTTCGGCAAACCCTCCACCACCAGCCGCATCACATCGCGCTCGCGCTCGGTCAGGCCGTCGAGACGCGCGCGCAGGCTGGTGTGCTCGTTGCGCTGGGCCAGCACCGCCGCCGACTGCGCCAGGGCCTGCTCGATGCGGTCCACCAACACGTTGTCGGAAAAGGGTTTTTCACAAAAGTCGAAGGCCCCTCGCTTGACCGCGTCCACCGCGGTCGGCACGTCGGCGTGGCCGGTCAGGAAAATCACCGGCATGGCCGGCAGCAGGCCGCAGGCAATCAGTTTTTCGAACATCGCCAGGCCACTCATGCCGCCCATGCGCACATCCAGCAGCGCGCACGACGGGCTGCTGACCTGGAACGCGCCTGAAATCCGCTCGTCAAAGGCTTCCGCACTGTCGAAGGTCTCGCTGGGCAGGCGCCGCGAACGCAGCAGCCAGGCCAGCGCCTCGCGCACGCTGGCGTCGTCATCAACGATGTACACGGTGGCGTTCTGTATCGGTTCCATGGCGGGTCCTTTATGGCGCTGGCGCTGTCTGGGCGACCAGCTCCGGCGATTCGCCGGGACGGGTCGCCACCGGCAGGGTGAAAGTGAAAATCGTACCCTGAGGCAACACCGCTTCGAAGCCCAGGAAACCGCCATGCTGCTCGATCACCGTGCGGCACAGGCTCAGGCCCAGGCCCATGCCTTCGGCCTTGGTGGTGAAAAACGGCGTGAACAGCTGCTGCGCCACCTTTTCCGAAATGCCTTCCCCCTGGTCGATGACGGCGAACTCCACCCAGCGGCTCCAGGCATTGGACGCGGCCGGCCGCACCCGCAGCGTCAGCACCTTGTCAGCGCGCCGGGTCTTGTCCAGCCCCTGCATCGCCTGCATGCCGTTGCGCGCGAGATTGAGCAGCACCTGCTCCACCATGGTCCGGTCGCACAGCACCGGCCCGCAACCCGGATCCACCTGGATCAGCACGCGGACGCCGAGCTTGCGCGCCTGCAGGCTGACCAGCGGCATCACTGCATCGAGCAGCGCGCGCGGCGCAACCGGTTCGCGCACCTGCTCGCGCCGGCGCACGAAGTCATGCACGCTCTTGATGACCTTGCCGGCCCGCTCGGCCTGCTCGGCAATCCGGCGCATGGCCAGCTGCAGGTCCTCGCTGCTGGAGGGTTGCTGTGCATCAGCGGCCGCGCTTTGCAGCAGGTTGAGCGAACCGGTGGCATAGCTGGAAATCGCCGCCAGTGGCTGGTTCAACTCGTGGCTCAGCAGCGAAGCCATCTCGCCGACCGTGGCCAGGCGGGCGGTGGCCTGGAGCCGGTCCTGGCTGGCACGCGACAGCTCCTCGATGCGGCGCTGCTCGCTGACGTCCAGGATGGCGCTCATCCAGCCGGTCTGCTTGCCGATCGCGTTGATCAGCGGCGCCTCGATGATCAGCACCGGAAAGCGCGACCCATCGCGCCGCATGAACACCGATTCGAAACCCTCACGCGGCAAGGTCGCGCCCACCGCCAGCCGGCTCGCCTGGCGCTGCCCGTATTCCTCGACCTGCTCGGGCGGCCAGTAGGGCGGCGGCATGTCGCGGTTGAGCAGTTCGCTGGCCTCCATGCCGACCATCTGGCAGAACGCCGGGTTCACATAGGTCACGCGCCCCTGCAGGTCGCGCGCCCGCATGCCGGTCACCAGCGAGTCTTCCATGGCCTTGCGGAAGGCCAGCGCGTCGGCCAGGTCGTGCTCCACCTTGAGGCGCCGCCGCATGTCGCGGCCCAGCAAGGCCAGCACGGCCACCAGTGCCATCGACATGGCCGTGACCAGCGCGGTCAGCAGATTCGGAAACAGGGCTGGCGTTCCGCGCCGGCTTTCCAGGCGCAGCACCAGTGTGTTGCCCGGCAGGTCGAGCAGTTGCTGCGCAATGTAGGCCTGGTTGCCGCGCGTCGGGTTGCCGTACATCGCCAGCCGCGTGCCGTCGGCTTCGGTGAAGGCCAGACCCTGGCCGCGCCCCACCTGCCGCCCCACCAGCTCCGACAGGATGTCCGGCAATGAATAGGTGGTCACCAGATAACCTGCCAGCCGGCCGGAAACCAGCACCGGCAGGCACATGTCGAGCACCTCCAGGCCCAGGCCGTCGGCCTGAGGAAGGAAATAACTGGTGGAGTAGGCCGGGCCGCTGAAACGCTGCGCCGCCGTGCAGGCAAACCCGACATCGCTCTGGGTGGCATCCCGGCCCAGGCGCTCGAACACCGAGGTGCGGTACGGTGTCTCGGTGAAGGCCACCAGGCCCAGCGCCAGGTCGCGCCACTCCAGGCGCATCATCTCCCGGTTGTCGCGCAGCAGTTCTGCGGCGAGGAGCCGCCAGGCATCGGGTGCGGGATTGTTGACCTGCAAGGCCTGAAAACTCTGCACGTTGCGGGTCAGTGCGGCGCGGATGTCGGTGGTCATCTGCGCGGCATCCTGCTCCAGCCGGCTTTGCACCTGGCTGGCCTCGTAGCGGCCCGCCAGCCAGACCAGCGTGGAAAGCAGGGTGACCAGCAAGGCGACCAGCAGCGTCCACAGCGCCCAGCGCCGGCTCCAGCGCTGCGCCCTCCAGCCGGGACTCGCTTGCGGCGGCGCGCTCACAATACCCCGTGGTCGAGCGCAGGAAGCTGCTGGCGGACCGCGCTCAGGCGGTCTGCGCGCAATTCCGCCAGAACCACCCCCGGGCCCTGGGCGCGTTGCGCGAGGATCTCGCCCCAGGGATCCACAACCAGGCTCTGGCCCCAGGTGCGACGCCGGTTCTCATGCACGCCGCCCTGGGCAGCCGCCACCACGTAGGCCAGGTTTTCAATCGCACGTGCCCGAAGCAGGGTCTCCCAGTGGGCCTGACCGGTGGTCCAGGTGAAGGCGCTGGGCACCAGCAGCAGATCGGACTTCAGGGCGCGATAGAGTTCGGGAAAACGCAGGTCATAACAGATGCTCAGCCCGACGCGGTAGGTGTGGCCGTCAAGGGACGGCAAGTCAAAGGTGACCGGTGCCGCGCCGCGCTCGATGACACGCGACTCGTCGTACTGCTCCTGCCCGTTGTCGAACCTGAACAGGTGGATCTTGTCGTAACGCGCTTCACACCGGCCCGAGGGCGCGTACACCAGCGAGCTGTTGCGCACATGCTGGCTGTCGCTGGCCCCCAGCGGCACGCTGCCGCCCACAATCCAGAGCTTGAGTTCGCGGGCCGAGGTCGCCAGAAAGTCCTGGATGGCACCCTGGCCTGCCGTTTCCTGCACCGCCAGCTTGTCGCTGTCTTTCCAGCCCATCAGGCAAAAATACTCCGGCAAGACCGCCAGTTCGGCACCTTGCGCGCTGGCCTGTTCGAGCAGCTGCCTGGCGGCGTCCAGGTTGGCCTGGACGCTGGTGCCGGAAACCATTTGCAGGGCGGCGACAAACATGTCATTTCTCCCCGGTGTCTTCGCCGGCTTTGGCAGCGGGCGGCGGCTTGCGTTCGAGTTTGGTGATTTTCGGGTTGTCCCAGGTGCCGTCGATGTGGAACTCCTGGGTCGCGGCCTGGGTCAGCGGCCGCCGCAGGAAATACTGCGCCAGAAAAGTCCCTATGCCTATCGCCGGGTTGATCACGGTGGCGATCAGGGACGCCGTGCCGGCATTGATTTCCGGCACCACCACCACCGTCAGGTTCTGGGTTTCCTTCGCGATGTCGGCGGAGCCTTCCATCAGCACGGCGGCGTTGACGCCTTTCATCTGCAGGTTGTTGGTGAACGCCAGCCCCTGGGTGATGCTGACATCACCGCGCACAAAATCGAACGAGAAGCCCTCGGAAAACACATCCCGGAAATCCAGGGTCAGCCGCCTGGGCAGGGCCTGCAGGCTGAGCACACCCAGCAACTTCGCAATCCCCGGATCGGCCTTGAGAAACTGGCCCGAGGCGACGTTCACATTGAACTGGCCGTTCAGGCTGGGGTAATCGAGGCTCAGGGGTGAACCCATCCAGGCAATCTGGCCTTCCAGCCGCCCCTTGCCGCGGCGGATCACATCGGCCATGCCGAAACGCCGGAGCAACTCGCCCGAATCATCGATATCGAGCCGGAAGTTCATCACGGTGCGCCGCCTTTCGGCCGGCGCGCGGCCACCGGTCGCCTGTTGCGCATTGACCGCCACCCAGTTGCCGCTGGCGGTCAGCGTGGCTTCCGGCATGATGATGTTGAGCTTGTTGAGCCGCCACTCCCGCACGCCGCCTTCGCGGGCGACCGTGCCGGCGCCGCGGTTGATCGCCTCGACCTCCACCCGCCCCAGTTTTTTGCCGCGCAATTCCAGGTCCTCGACAACGATATCGAGCGCCGGGATGCCGGCCGGTTGCTCGTCCAGAATCGCCTCGACCTCGCGGGCCGTTCCCTGTCCCAGGCTCAGGCGTGACAGGCGTCCATACAACCGGCCGGAGCCCGCGCCCCCGGGCTGGCGGAACTCGACGTAGCCATTGAGTTCGGTCGCATCAATGTTGGCGCGCCAGGTCAGACCGTCGCGCGAGCCGCCGAGCACCACGTTGTGCAGTGTGCGGCCGTCCAGCAGCAGTTCTTTGGCGCGAATCGCCATGCTGGTCGGCAGGTAGCTGAGCACGGCGCTGGCCGGGGTCAGGCGGCTCGGGGCAGTTGACGCGGCGCCCGCCGGATCACCCGAAGCCTCCAGCACCTTCTCCCAGGCATCGATGTCCACCCGCGCGAGGTTGATGTTGGCAACCACCCCGCTGTCGGGCAGCGGGGCGCTTTCGCCGGTTTCCAGGCCGATGGCCATGGCCCCCCGCAGCACGCGCGGCTCGGCACCGCTGATGTCGCGCAGGTACAGCACCGACGCCAGCCGTCCCACGCTCAGCGACAGCTGGTCCTGCAGCGGCGGCCCGGCACCGGCGGACGCGCGCACGGCGGTGTTCTCGAAACGCAGCGGCAGGCTGCTGTCGGCGCTTTTTGTCAGGGGCGCGGGCAGGCTCAGCGCCATGCCCTGCAGGCTGCTGGCCACGCTGATCTCGGTCATGCCCTTCCTGAAGCCCAGGCTGGCGGTGTACGCCGTGCTGCCGCTGGCATGCGCGCCCAGGCGCGCGGCCATGCCAAGCTCCCTGGCCTGGCGCAGGCCCTCGGCCGTGACGCTGCCCTGCGCCCGGATCACCACGGCCGCGTCCGGGAAGTCCTGGGCGCCGGCTGCGGGCCGCGCGCCAGCAGACGGCGCAGCACGGGTACCGCCCTCCAGCCGGACCTCGCCGCCCAGCAGCCGGGCCTGTCCGCCCGCGATCGCAAAGCCACTTTCGCTGAAGCTCACCAACCCCTTCAGACGACCCAGTTGCGGCGTGTCCGGCGTGAACTGCACATCGTTGCCGGCCACGCTGACCGTGCCCTGCACGCGGGTCTTGTCCATGTCGGCCAGCGGCAGGGTGAGCTGGAACTTGTAGTCGGCGCTGCCGCCGGCCACGGTTCTGGCCAGCGCCTTGCCGGTGATCTCGCCAAGCGGCGAGGTATTGACGAAGCCCAGGGCATCACTGAGCGGCCCCTTGAGTTCGGCAGTGACCTGCACCGTCGCCGAATGCATGAGGTCAGGAATGCGCGCATCGGCCTTCACAATCTGCAAACCTGTCAGGCCGGCCACCCGGCCCGATGCGCCGTTGACCTGAAGCGAAGCACGGTCAAACACCAGCTCGCCCTCCAGGCTGTTCAGGGCCGGCCAGGCCAGGGCCTCGCGGGGCTGGATGGACCGCGGTACATAGGCGTAGCTGGCGTTGGCAACCCTGGCGCTCACGCGAAACTCGCCAAGCTTCGGATCCGCAAAAGGCAAATCCTTCAGGTTGCCCCTGACCTTGAACTTCACGTCCGACAGTTCGCCCTGGGCCACAGCATCACGCACGTAATGCCGGACCGTCTGTGGCAGCACCAGCGGCAGGTAACGGTGGACCTTGCTGCCATCGCCGCGGCTGAGGGCGCCCTGCAGATCCAGCACGCCGGGAAACCGGCTGTCAGCGGCACTGCCGGCCGACGGCCCGTCAGCGGTGTGCCAGGCGGCCTGCGCCGTGCCCTGGGCGTCGGCATTGGCAAACACCATGTTGCGCAACTGCAGCTCCATCCTGCTTCCCGCGAGCTTCCACTGCGCATCCGCCGAGAACTGGTCAAGCCGCAGGCGGGGATCCTCGAACACGCCGGGCAGGTCCAGCTCGCCGCCGCTGATCCGGACCCGGGCCTGCCCGCCCTGCTGGGTCAGGTCAAAGTCCACCGTCGCGCCGCGCACGCCGGGCCGGCCGACAGAGACATGGGCGCCTGCGCCCGGCTGCGGCGCGGCCGCGTGCGAGGCAATCTCCAGTCCCGCCACCCGTCCCCTGGCGGAATAGGCGCTGGGCGCATCCAGCGCACCCTGCCAGCTCAGGTCGACAGCCTCCACCAGGCCTTTGGGCGCCAGTTCGGTGATCAGGCGGTGGGCAGCATGGCCCAGCGGCAACCGGTGGGCGATTTGTGCCAGCGCCGCCAGATCCAGCTTGTCCGCCTTGAGCTCCCCGCGTGCCGGCGATTTGCCTTCGGCGCCGGTGTACACCAGCGCCGCATTGCCGCCCGGCCACTGCAGGCCGTCGCGGGTGCGGAACTGCAGGTTTTCGGTGGCGCCATCAAAGCCATTGGCCAGATATCTGCCGCCAATGCGGCCGGTCACGGCCTGCAGGGCCAACGGCTCCAGCGCCGGCCCCAGCCTGGCGTCGACCTCGAGCAGGGCCAGGTCGGCCGTGCCACCGGTGAACTGCCCGGCCCTGACGTCGACCCAGGCCCGCAACGCGCCGGTGCCGGCCTTCAGGTCCACGCCGAGACGATCCAGGCTCACGTAACGCTGCACTTCGGAAGCATCGACACGGCTGAACTCGGCATACAACTGGCCCGCCCACTGGTTCCAGCGACCGGCGCCCCCCGACAAGAACGGTTCGCGGAACACCCCGCGCAGGCTGAAGCGTTCGCCCCAGGCTGGCGGCGGCGTGGCATCCAGGCGCATCAGGTGCCGCTGGCCCGGGTTGCGCGAGGTCCAGTCCACACCGGTCAGGGCCAGCACCGGCGCCTGCCGAAGCGCATCGCTCCAGCGCACCGTGCCGCCACGAATGACAAACTCGGTCTGCGAAAAAAACCAGTCGGCAGCGGCACTGCCATCATCGCGGGTCCGGAGCACATCCAGGCCGGCCACGTAAATCTTCCCGTCTGCGGTCCGCTGGATGTCCAGTTCAGGCTGGTCGATGTAGATCTGCTCGAATCCCAGGCGCCACAGCGAAGAAGGCGACACTGCCGCGAGCACACGCGGCAGACTCAGGGCGGTCCGCCCCTGCCCATCGAGCAGGGCCACATCACGCAATTCGAACGCGGGAATCAGCCCACCGGAACGGGCGGTGATCTGGCCGATGCGTACCGGCACACCCAGTGCCTGGGTGGCCGCTGTTTCCAGGCGCGGGCGGAAGTCGGCGATTCGCGGCACAATCCAGCCGTGGAGCACGGCCCAGGCCGCAGCGAACAGGACCCAGAATGCCAGTACCAGCCCCAGGGCGATACGTGCCGCCATGGCGGCGATTTTCAGACGTCGGGTGGGAAGCACGGACTGGGAGGGGGTCGATTGATCCATTGACATGAGAATTATGACCTTCAGCGCTTGCGTCCGTTCAATGTCCCACAGGGAAGTTTTTGCCAGCTAGTGTGATGCCTGTTTCATCAACTCCCCTCACGGCCGCGTCCGACCATTCCCGTTTTGTCCAGCGCATACGCCGGCGTTATGCCGGCCAGCTGGCCTTGCTGCCGGCCGGACAGCCGGTGCGCGCCAGCATGCAGGCCGCCTACGAAGCCCTGCAGCCGCTGGAAGCCGATACCGGGGTGCGCCTGCGCATCCTGCGCCAGCTGGTGCTGGAGCGGCTGGTGGTCCTCGACTGTGATCATCAGGCCGCGACGCCGGAACATCCGGCCACCGCGGGCGTTCCGCTGGCGGTGGTCACACGCGCCATGACCGAACTCGCTGAACTGGTGCTCGACATCGCCATCCATGAATCGCGCGCGCCACTGGATGCCCTGTATGGACCGCCGCAGGCGCCAGCCGCACAAGGCGCGCCCGCCGGCCGCGCCCAGCTGTGGGTGATTGGCATGGGCAAGCTGGGCGCGCGTGAGCTCAATGTGTCCAGCGACATCGACCTGATTTATGTCTACGACCACGACGGCGAGACCGCCGGCCGCGAGGACGGGCGGGGCGCTGTGTCCAATCACGAGTATTTTGCGCAGCAGGTCAAGGCCATCCACACCCTGATCGGCGACACCACGGAGCATGGTTTTGTGTTCCGGGTGGACCTGGCGCTGCGGCCCAACGGCAATTCCGGGCCGGCGGCGGTGTCGCTCAACGCGCTGGAGGAGTACTTCCAGGCGCAGGGCCGGGAGTGGGAGCGCTTCGCCTGGCTCAAGAGCCGCGTGGTGGCGCCGCTGGAATGTATCCAGAGCGGTTCTGCCCAGGCCTTGCGCGGCTCGGTGCTTCCTTTTGTGTTCCGGCGCTACCTCGACTACAACGTGTTCGACGCGCTGCGTGTGCTGCACCGGCAAATCCGCGAACACGCGGCCAAACGTGCGGCCGGCCATCCCGAACGCGCCAATGACGTGAAGATGTCGCGCGGCGGCATCCGCGAGATCGAGTTCACCGTGCAACTGCTGCAGGTGGTGCGCGGCGGGCAATTCCCGGAACTGCGCACCCGGCCCACGCTGGATGCGCTGCAGCGTGTGGCCAGCGCCGGGCTGATGGCCCAGGCCACGGCCGAGGCCCTGATGCGCGCTTACGATTTCCTGCGCCGCGTCGAGCACCGCATCCAGTACCTGGACGACCAGCAGACGCATGTGCTGCCGACGCGCGATGAGGACCTGGCCTGGATTGCGCAGACCATGGGTTACGCCAGTTGCTGCCCGTTTTTGAGCGAACTCGATGCGCACCGCGAGCTGGTCGCCCAGGAATTCGACACGCTGCTCGGCCAGAAAACCGATTGCAAGGGCTGCGGCAAATCCACGCCGGCGGCGCCGCAGGACATCGACGAGTTGCTGGAAAAGCTGGCGGCCCAGTGGCCCGACAAATTTCGTGCGCGGCTGGAGTTGTGGCGCGGTCACCCGCGCGTGCTCGGCCTGCGTGACGATGCCCGCGCGCGCCTGACGCGCCTGGTGCAGCGCACGGCGCAGTGGCTGGTTGAAGGCCGGGCCGACGAAGAGGCGGCGGTGCGCATCATCGACTGGATCGAGCCGCTGCTGCGCCGCGAAAGTTACCTGGCTATGCTGCTGGAGCGGCCGTCCGTGCATGAGCGCCTGCTGCGCCTGCTGGGCGCGGCCAAATGGCCGGCGCGTTACCTGCTGCAGCACCCGGGCGTGATCGACGAGCTGGCCAGCGACGCCATGCTGCACGAGCGGTTTGATGCCGCCGTGTTCAGCCAGGAATTGCAGCAGCGCCTGGCTGCGCTGCGCCGCACCGGCGAGGACGACGAGGAAAGCTGCCTGAACCTGCTGCGGCGCGCCCACCATGCCGAGGTCTTCCGCACGCTGGCACGCGATGTCGAGGGGCAGCTGACGGTGGAGCAGGTGGCCGACGACCTGAGCGCGCTGGCCGAGACCGTGCTCAAGACCACCACCGACTGGTGCTGGCAGCGCCTGAAGAGCCGGCACCGCGAGATACCGCAATTTGCCATCATTGCCTATGGCAAGCTCGGCGGCAAGGAACTCGGTTACGGCAGCGACCTGGACATCGTGTTTGTCTTCGAGGACGAGGACGAGCAGGCCTCCGAGGTGTATGCCGCCTTTGTGCGCAAGCTGATCAACTGGCTGACCATCAAGACCGCCGAAGGCGACCTGTTCGAGATCGACACGGCGCTCCGGCCCAATGGCAACTCCGGACTGCTGGTCACCAGTTTTGCGGCTTACGCCAGGTACCAGCAGCAGCGTGGCAGCAACACCGCCTGGACCTGGGAACACCAGGCCATGACCCGCGCGCGCTTCGTTCTGGGCGACGAGACCTTGCGTGACCGCTTCGACGAAGTCCGCCAGGCGGTGATCAGCGCGCCCCGCGACGTGCCGGCGCTGGCCCGGGAAATTGTCGCGATGCGCGAGAAGGTGCGCGCCGCACACCCGATCAAGGGCGAAAAAGCCGGTGAAAAATTCGACGTCAAACACAGCCCGGGCGGCATGGTGGACGCCGAGTTTGTGGTGCAGTTCCTGGTGCTGTCGCAGTCCGGCAGCCACCCGGAACTCAAGGACAACGTCGGCAACATCGCGCTGCTGCAACGCGCCGAGGCCGCCGGCCTGCTGGCCCCCGGTCTCGGCCAGGCGGCGGCGGATGCCTACCGCGAACTGCGGCGGGTGCAGCACCAGGCGCGGCTCAACGAGGAGCCGACGCAGGTCCGGCCGCCAGCGCTGCAGTCCGAACGCGCCGCCATCCTGGCGCTGTGGTCGGCCGTGTTTGGTGACAGCGCCGCCGGGGCCGGATGAGCCCGCGGCGCGCGGCCGGCCTTGTGTTGAATTGAAACAATTGATCTAGTTAAATCAATCGTTTGATTTTATGTGCTCTAATCGGGCGCATGAAAACCGCCCGCCCGCCGCCGCCCGCCCTGCCGCTTCCTCTTCCTGAAACCCGCAAACAGCGTGCCGACGGTGCCGAGGCCCGCGGCCACCTGCTGCTGGCGGCGTTGCGGCTGTTTGCCGAAAAAGGCTTTGCCAAGACCTCCACCCGCGACATCGCGCAGGCCGCCGGCGCCAATGTGGCGGCCATCAGTTATTACTTCGGCGACAAGGCCGGGCTGTACCGCAGTGTGTTCACCGAACCGCTGGGCGCCTGCGACGACATCTCGCGTTTCCAGCCAGAGCACCTGAGCCTGCGCCAGGCACTCGAAGGATTCATCGCCGGCTTTCTCGAGCCGCTCAAGCAGGGCGACCTGGCACAGCAGCTGACCCGGCTGCATTTCCGCGAGATGCTGGAGCCCACCGGCCTGTGGGCCGAGCAGATCAAGCTGCAGATCAAGCCTGCGCATGCCGCGCTGGCCGAAGTGCTGGCGCGCCATCTGGGCGTCACGAAGATCGATGACGATGTGCACCGGCTGGCCTTTTCCATCACCGGTCTGGCCATGCAGGTCTTCATCAGCCGCGACGTGATTGAAAACGTGCGGCCCCAGTTGATCGCCACGCCCAAAAGCATCGACCTGTGGGCGGCGCGGCTGGCCGATTTCGCCGAAGCCATGATCGCCGTCGAAGCCGCGCGGCGCCTGCGGCCGGTTGGCGGGAAGAAACAGACACCATGACACATCTCCGGTTTATTCCCCTTTCGCTGGCGCCGCTGCTGCTGTCTGCCTGCGCGCTGCAATCGCCGCCTTCTGCGGTCTCCACGCATCTCCCGGCCCAGTGGTTCGCGCCACCTCCCGCGGGCCAGCCGGTGGCCGGCCTGCCGCACCAGGGCCAGCTGACCGACCTGAGCCGCTGGTGGCAGCAGCAGGGCGACCCCTTGCTGGTCGAGCTGATCAGCGCAGCCCAGGCCGTCAGTCCCACGGTCGCCAGCGCGCGATCGCGCATCGAGCAGTCGCGCGCCACGCGCGTGGCGGCCGGCGCGGCGCTGCTGCCCTCGCTGGACGCATCCGCCAGTGCCAGCCGCGGCCGCAGTCAGCCGCTGGGCGCGGCGCCCGCGCCGGTCGGCACCACCACCCAGATCGGCCTGCAGACCGCCTGGGAGATCGATGTGTTCGGCGGTCGGCGTGACAGCCGCGACGCGGCGCAACTGCGTTACGAAGGCGCGCAGGCCCAGTGGCACGATGCGCGCGTGCTGGTCGCGGCCGAAACGGCCAACCAGTACTACAGCCTGCGCAGCTGCGAGCAGTTGCTGCGGGTGGCGCGGTCGGACGCGGCTTCGCGCGGCGAGACCGGCCGGCTCGCGCAGCTCAGCGCCGAAGCCGGCTTCACGGCCCCTGCGACCGCGGCGCTGGCCCGCGCCAGCGCCGCCGACGCCAACAGCCGCGCCACCCAGCAGGCGGCGCTGTGTGAACTGGACATCAAGGCGCTGGTGGCGCTGAGCGGCATGAGCGAGCCGGATTTGAGACAAAAACTGGCCTCAGCCCCTGCCGGACCTGCATTTGCAGCTACTGTTTTGATAGCGTCCGTGCCGGCCCAGGCACTCGCGCAGCGGCCTGATGTGTTCAGTGCCGAGCGCGAAGTAGCCGCCGCCAGTGCCGACGTCGGCAGCGCGCAGGCCGCGCGTTACCCGCGCCTGACGCTGAGCGGCTCGGTGGCAGCCAACAACTTGCGCAGCGGCGGCGTCAGCACCGACTTCAACACCTGGGCCATCGGCCCGCTGGCGCTCAGCGTGCCGCTGTTTGACGGCGGGCGGCGGGCCGCCGACGCGGAGGCGGCGCAGGCGCGTTACGAGGAAGCTGCGGCCGTCTACCGGGCGCGCGTCCGGCAGGCCGTGCGCGAGGTCGAGGAAGCCCTGGTCACGCTGCAGAGCACCGCCGCGCGCAGCGAGGATGCGCGCGTCGCGGCCGAAGGTTACCGGGCCTCGTTCGCCGGCACCGAGGCGCTGTACAAAAACGGCCTGGCCAGCCTGGTCGACCTGGAAGACAGCCGGCGCACGCAACTGGCCGCTGAGACCGCACTGCTCACACTGCAGCGCGAGCGCGCCTCGGCCTGGGTCGCGCTGTACCGCGCCATGGGCGGCGGCTGGACACGCGAGCTGGAGGGCCCTGGCGGCCCCGCCGTCGCCACTGGCGGCACCGCAGCTTCGCGCCAGCCCTGAATCGCATCACCTGTATCAACAACATCATGAAAAAATTCAAGTTCAAACCGGTCGCCCTTGGGGTGATCGCCGTCATCGTTGTCGCGGCAGGCGCGTATGCCCTGTTTTCCTCTCCGGACGGCGGCAAGACCGAGCCGGCCGCTGCGGCGCCCAAGCCGGCACTGACCGTGACGGCGGCCCAGCCCGCGCAGACCCGCCTGCCGATCAGGCTCAGTGCCAACGGCAACATCGTGGCCTGGCAGGAGGCCATCATCGGCTCCGAAGCCAGCGGGTTGCGGCTGACGCAGGTGCTGGTCAATGTCGGCGACACGGTCAAGGCCGGCCAGGTGCTGGCGCGTTTTTCGGGCGACAGCGTGCTGGCCGACGTGGCGCAGGCGCGCGCCAGCCTGGTCGAGGCGCAGGCCACGGCCGCCGACGCGGCAGCCAATGCCGCACGCGCACGCACGCTGCAGGACTCGGGCGCGCTGAGCACGCAACAGATCAACCAGTACAACACCAGCGAGCAGACAGCCAGGGCGCGTGTCGCCGCGGCGCAGGCGGTGCTGGACGCGCAGCAGGTACGCGGCAACAACACCCAGGTGCTGGCGCCCGACAACGGCGTCATCTCGGCGCGCAATGCCACCGTCGGCGGCGTGGTGGCTTCGGGCACCGAACTGTTCCGCCTGATCCGCGGCGGCCGGCTCGAGTGGCGCGCCGAAGTCAGGAGCGATGAAGTGGTCCGCATCAAGCCCGGTGCCACCGCGCTGGTCACAGCGGCCAGCGGCACGCAGGTGGCGGGCACGGTGCGCATGGTTGCGCCCACCGTCGACCCCGTGACCCGCAATGCGCTGGTGTACGTCGACCTGGCACGCAACCCGGGCGTCAAAGCCGGCATGTTTGCGCAGGGCGAGTTTGAGCTGGGCGCCAGCCCCGCGCTGACGCTGCCGCAGCAGGCCCTGGTGCTGCGCGATGGCTTCACCTACGCCATGCGCATTGAGCCCGGCAACAAGATCACGCAGATGAAACTGGAAACCGGCCGCCGCCTCGGCGACGCGGTGGAAATTACCAAAGGCGCCCAGGCCGGCGAGCGTTATGTGGCCAGCGGCGCAGCTTTCCTGGCTGACGGCGATACCGTCCAGGTGGTGCCGGCTGCAGCCGCTGGCGCAGGCCCTGGCCAGACCGCGGCCAAAGCCGATCCTGCGCAAGCAGCCTCCAAATAAATGGCCCCGTGCCGGAGAAAAGCATGAACGTTTCCGCCTGGTGCATCCGCAACCCGATTCCCGCCATCATGTTTTTTGTGCTGCTGTGTTTTGCCGGCGTGCTCAGCTACCAGAACATGAAGGTGCAGAATTTTCCGGATCTCGACGTCCCCAACATCACGATTTCGGCCAGCCTGCCCGGCGCCTCGCCGGCGCAGCTGGAGACCGACGTCGCCCGCAAGATTGAAAACGCCATCGCGTCAATTCAGGGCCTGAAAAACATCTACACCAAGGTGCAGGACGGCGCGGCGACCATCACCGCCGAGTTTCGCCTGGAAAAATCCACGCAGGAGGCACTCGACGAGGTGCGCTCTGCGGTGCAGCAGGTGCGGGCCGACCTGCCCTCCGATGTGCGCGACCCCATCGTGAACAAGGTCAACCTGGCGGCCTCACCGGTGCTCGCCTACACCATCCGCAGCAAGCAGATGGACGACGAAGCCCTCTCCTGGTTCGTCGATGACACACTGACACGCCGCCTGCTGGCCGTGCCCGGTGTGGGCGCCATCACCCGTGTGGGCGGGGTCAGCCGTGAAGTGCGTATTGCGCTGGATACCGCCAAAATGGCTTCGCTGGGCGTGAGTGCCGCCACCATCTCGCGCCAGCTCAGCCAGGTGCAAATGGACACCGCCGGCGGCCGCACCGACGTGGGCACCAGCGAGCAACCCGTGCGCACGCTGGCCACCGTCAAATCGGCCGCCGAGCTGGCTTCGCTGGAGCTGGCGGTCGGCGACGGGCGCAAGGTCCGCCTGGGCCAGGTGGCCGATGTGCAGGACACCATTGCCGAGCAGCGCTCGACGGCCCTGCTCAACGGCGTGCCGGTGGTCGGGTTTGAAGTGGCGCGCAGCAAGGGCGCCAGCGAGGTCGAGGCCGGACGCGGCGTACGCGCCGCCCTGCAAGCGCTGCAGCAGAGCCGTCCCGACATCGAACTGACCGAGGCCTTCGACTTCGTGACCCCGGTGGAAGAGGAATACAGCGCCTCCCTGACCTTGCTGATTGAAGGCGGCTTGCTGGCGGTGCTGGTGGTGTGGCTGTTTTTGCGCGACTGGCGCGCCACCTTTGTCTCGGCTGTTGCCCTGCCACTGTCCGTGATCCCTGCATTTATCGGCATGAACTACCTCGGGTTTTCGATCAACGTCGTGACCCTGCTGGCGCTCAGCCTGGTGATCGGCATCCTGGTCGACGACGCCATTGTGGAGGTGGAAAACATCGTTCGCCACCTGCGCATGGGCAAGACGCCCTACCAGGCGGCAATGGAAGCGGCCGATGAAATTGGCCTGGCCGTGATCGCGACGACGTTCACCCTGATCGCCGTGTTTCTGCCGACCGCCTTCATGAGCGGGATCGCCGGCAAGTTCTTCAAGCAGTTTGGCTGGACCGCCTCGCTTGCCGTGTTTGCCTCGCTGGTGGTGGCACGCATGCTCACACCCATGATGGCTGCCTACATCCTCAAGCCCATCGTCAATTACGTTGAAAACGACGGTGCGGCCATGCGCTGGTACATGCGCGCCAGCAGCTGGTGCATTCAGCACCGGTTCATCACCAGTGCGGCGGCCGGCGCCTTCTTCATCGGCTCCCTGATGCTGATCCCGCTGCTGCCCACCGGCTTCGTTCCGCCCGATGACAACTCGCAAACCCAGGTTTATCTGGAGTTGCCGCCCGGCACCCGCCTGACCGAGACCAAAGCGGCCGCCGAACTGGCGCGCAGCCTGATTGCCAGCGTCCCGCATGTCAAAAGCATCTACACCACCATAGGCGGCGGCGCGGCCGGCAGCGACCCGTTTGCGCCGGGCGGCGCCGCCGAAACCCGCAAGGCCACACTCACCATCCTGCTGGCCGAGCGCGGCGAACGCCCGCGCAAGCAGGGCATTGAAAACGAGATCCGCAGGGCGCTGGAAAACGTGCCCGGCGTGCGCAGCAAGGTGGGCCTGGGCGGCTCGGGCGAGAAGTACGTTCTGGCACTGACCGGCGAAGACCCGGTGGCACTGGCCAACGCGGCGACGGCACTGGAAAAAGACCTGCGCACCATTCCCGGCCTGGGCTCGGTCGCCTCCAGTGCCTCGCTGGTGCGACCCGAAGTGACGGTGCGGCCCGACTTCGCGCGCATGGCCGATCTGGGTGTCACCAGTGCCGCCATTGGCGAGACGCTGCGCATTGCCACCGTCGGCGACTACGACGCCGCGCTGCCCAAGCTGAACCTGTCGCAACGCCAGATCCCCATCGTTGTCCGCCTGGCCGATGATGCCAAGTCCGACCTGGCCACCCTGGAGCGCCTGATGGTGCCCAGCACCAAGCCCGGTGTCGGGCCCGTCATGCTGGGGCAGGTCGCCAAGGTCGAGATGGCCGGCGGACCGGCCGTGATCGACCGGTTCAACCGCTCCCGCAATGTGCAGTTTGAAGTGGAGCTCTCGGGGCTGGCGCTGGGCGACGTGACTGTCGCCGTTGAGAAATTGCCGGCCATCGTGAACCTGCCGGCCGGCGTCAAGCAGGTGGTCATTGGCGACGCCGAGGTCATGGGCGAGCTGTTTGCGAGTTTCGGGCTGGCCATGCTCACCGGTGTGCTTTGCATTTACATCGTGCTGGTGCTGCTGTTCAAGGGCTTCCTGCACCCGGTGACGATCCTGGCAGCGCTGCCTTTGTCATTGGGCGGCGCGTTTGTCGGTTTGCTGATCGCGGACAAGTCGTTCTCGATGCCCTCGCTGATTGGCCTGATCATGCTGATGGGCGTGGCCACCAAGAACTCCATCTTGCTGGTTGAATACGCCATCGAGGCTCGCCGCGGACGCGCAGCCACCGAAAGCCAGCCCGAACAGCCGCCCATGTCACGCCTGGAGGCCTTGCTGGACGCCTGTCACAAGCGGGCCCGCCCGATTGTCATGACCACCATTGCCATGGGCGCAGGCATGATGCCGATCGCCCTGAGCTGGGGCGCGGCCGACAGCAGCTTCCGTTCACCCATGGCTGTGGCGGTCATTGGCGGCCTGATCACCTCCACCTTTCTCAGTCTGCTGGTCATCCCGGCAGTGTTTACCTACGTGGACGATATTGGGGCGTGGTTCAAGCGGCAGTCGGCGAAATTGCTGAGGCACACTCCGGGCGCAGAGCCGGAACCGCGGCTGGAAACCGACGCCCGGCCGGCGGCGTTGCCCGCGCCCTGAGACCTGGCCGGGTGGCCGGAAGCCATGCACCATCGTTAAAGGAAATGGCCTCCAGCCCTTATGTGACGTGCGCCGACAGCTATGTATTTGATAGCAACCACGACCCGGAAAGGTGCCGACGGCCGGCTCAGCGGGCCTGCCGGATTTTTTGTACCAGCGCGGTGGTGGAGTAACCGTCCACAAACGGGATGGCCAGCGCCGTGCCGCCATAGGCCCTGACAACCGCGGTTTCGGCCAGGTTGTCCATGTTGTAGTCGCCGCCCTTGACCAGGATGTCCGGCTTCAGCGCGGTGATCAGCGCCAGCGGCGTGTCTTCGTCAAACCAGGTCACCAGACTCACCGACTCGAGCGCCGCGATCAGCGCGGCGCGGTCCTGCTCGTTGTTCAGCGGCCGGTCCGGCCCCTTGCCGAGGCGCCGCGCCGAGGCGTCGCTGTTGATCCCGACCACCAGGCTGCCGCCCAGCGCGCGCGCGGCGGCCAGGTAAGTTGCATGGCCGCGGTGCAGCACGTCGAACACGCCGTTGGTGAACACCACCGGCCGGGGCAGCGCGGCGACGCGCTGCGCAGCTTGCGCGCGCGCAACGATTTTGTCGAGGAAGGGGGAAAGGGGGGCAGGGGACGCACTGTGCATCCCGCCACTTTAACGGAAGGCGTGCTGCGTCAAACGCCGGTCGCTGCCGCCGGCTTGACCGCGATCGAGCCGGCGATTTCCCGGCTCAATTCCTTGCGGTAGCGGTTGAGCTCCTGCACGGTCTTGAAACTCTGGTTCATCAGCAGGCTCATGTTGTGCAGGATGCGTTCGACCACCTTGCCCTCCCAGACCGCATCGAAGTTGATCTGCTTGTCCAGCCAGTGCTCCAGCCACTCGGGATCCGGCAGGCGCGACTGGATGGTGTCGCGCGGGAACAGGTCCTTGTTGACGTGCAGATTGGTCGGGTGCAGCGCCTGCGCGGTGCGGCGGGCGCTGGCCATCAGCACACCGACCTTGGTGAAGGCGGCACGGGCATCATTGCCGAAGTTGTTGATCGCGCGCTTCATGTAGCGCAGGTAAGCGCCGCCGTGGCGCGCCTCGTCCTGGCTGAGCTGGGTGTAGATCTGCTTGATGACCGGCTCGGTGTGCCATTCGCTGGCGCGCCGGTACCAGTGGTTCAGGCGGATTTCACCGCAGAAATGCAGCATCAGGGTCTCCAGCGCCGGCGCCGGCTCAAACTCGAAGCGCACCTCGTGCAATTCCTTTTCCGTCGGCGCCAGATCGGGCCGAAAGCGCCGCAGGTACTCCATCAGGACCAGCGAATGTTTTTGCTCTTCGAAAAACCAGATCGACATGAAGGCCGAAAAATCGCTGTCGTCCTTGTTGTCGCGCAGGAACATCTCGGTGGCGGGCAATGCGGACCACTCGGTGATGGCATTCATCTTGATCGTCTGCGCCTGTTCATCGGTGAGCCTGGACGCGTCGAAGCTGGCCCACGGAATGTCCTTGTCCATGTCCCAGCGGACGGATTCGAGTTGCTTGAAAAGTTCTGGGTAAAGCATGTGACTCCTTACGTGGCGCTCGCCGACTTGGTTTTAGCGCGATTTTAGGCGGTGAATATGACAATCCGCGACCCAAGGCCTTTTGCGGCCATTTCCTGCAGATTGATGCGCGTTTGGTCTTCTTTAAGCGTTCTACACGGTTTCGGCTGCGCTGGGTAGCGGCCAAAGCCGCTGAATCTGGCAGACCCCCTTGTGCGTACTCGTCAGAGGCGCCAGCCCGCCGGGACCACAATGACCGGCGCTGTAACCCTTTTTTGAACTGGAAGCCCTGTCATGACCCGCGTTTCATTCAGCACCCTGATCACTGCCGTCCTGCTGGGCGGCATGGCACTGGCGCCGGTCCATGCGGCCACGCCAGCCGCCGCCACACCGGCCCCCAGCTGTGCGCCGCTGCTGCAGCACAGCTTTTTGCGCCTGCAGGATGAAAAACCCCAGGCCTTGTGCCAATACAGCGGCAAGGTGCTGGTGGTTGTCAACACCGCCAGCTTCTGCGGTTTCACGTCGCAATATGCCGGCCTCGAGGCCCTGTATGCCAAATACCGCGACAAGGGCCTGGTGGTGCTGGGTTTTCCGTCCAATGACTTCTCGCAGGAGAGCGGCAGCAACCAGGACATCGCCAACTTCTGCGAAAACACCTTTGGCGTGAAATTTCCGATGTTTGCCAAGTCCGCTGTCACCGGGAAAAGCGCCAATCCGCTGTACCGGCAGCTGGCCGAACGGACCGGCAGCGCGCCGCGCTGGAATTTTCACAAGTACGTGGTGTCGCGCGATGGCCTGGAAATCAGCAGCTTTGGCAGCAGCGTGGCGCCCGGCAGTCCGGCCTTCCTCCAGGAAATAGAAAAAAAGCTGCTGGTAAAATAATTACCAATCGGTAATAATTCGACCAACAGGTTTTATACTTTCAAAAATTAAGCCTTTTTTACTTCTTTTCAAAGACTGTTTTCCACCGTGCACCTGAGTTCCTTCACAAATCTTTACGCGATGCCATTTGCATTCCGGGGGAACTGCGCGCATGTGAATCAGCTCAGACAGGCATCGGAACAGCGCCTCCCGCGCCGTTCCGGTCCTACCGTTTTTTTGTTGCGAAGACTTCCCGGCCCCTGCGGCCAGGATGCAATCCCGGGGCGGTTCTCCTCCTCCTCCCTCCCTCCCTTGTTCGCGCCGGGGCGCTTCGCAGCATTTTTATCTTCCGGCTGTTGAGATGGCGAACGCCAGCCTCTCCTCACCCGCCCGTCCCCGGATCGCCATCGTTGGCTCCGGCATCTCGGGCCTGGCCGTGGCCCATGCCCTCCAGGGGCAGGCCGACATCACGCTGTTTGAAGCCGGCAGTTATTTCGGTGGCCATACCCATACCGTCGACGTCACCCTGCCCAGCGCGGGCGGGCCGGTCAGCCACGGCGTGGACACCGGCTTTCTGGTGTTCAATGAGCGCACCTATCCGAACCTGATCCGCCTGTTTCAGGAACTGGGCGTGGCGACCGCCAGATCCGACATGTCGTTTTCGGTCAAGGTGCCGGGGGTGTCGCCGGGGCGCAACCTCGAATGGAGCGGCTCCAGCCTCAACACGGTGTTCGCGCAACGGCGCAACCTGCTGGACTGGAAATTCCTGCGCATGTTGCGCGACATCGTGCGTTTCAACCGCCAGGCCAGCGCGCTGGCCGAAAGCCATGCCGAGGCCGCCATGCTGCAGCCGCTCGGCGAGTTCCTCGAACAGGGCCGGTACTCGGACGAATTCCGCGACTGGTATTTCCTGCCCATGCTCGGCTGCATCTGGTCCTGCCCGACCGACCAGATGCTGCAGTTTCCGGTGGCCACCATGATCCGCTTCTGCCATAACCATGGCCTGATCCAGGTGGCGAACCGGCCGCAGTGGTGGACCGTCACCGGCGGCGCCCGGAATTACGTCGAAAAAATCATCGCCGGCATCAGCGACAAACGCCTGAACACGCCGGTGCAGCGCATCACACGCGATGCCGGCCTGCTGCGCGGCGGCGTGACCCTGGTGGCCCATGGCCAGAGCGAAACCTTCGACAAGGTGGTGCTGGCGGCGCATTCGGACCAGTCGCTGGCGCTGCTGGCCGACGCGGCCCCCGACGAACGCGCCGTGCTGGGCGCCATCGGCTACCAGCCGAACCGCGCGGTGCTGCACACCGACACCTCGGTGCTGCCGGCCAACAAGCTGGCCTGGGCGGCGTGGAACTACGAACGCGCGCCCGATCGCCAGCGCGAATCGACCCAGGTGTGCCTGCACTACCTGCTCAACATGTTGCAGCCCCTGCCTTTTGAGCAATCGGTGGTGGTCTCCCTGAACCCGGTGCAGCCGATCAGGCCTGACCAGGTACTGGGCGAATTCGACTACGCCCACCCGGTGTTTGACGCGGCGGCGATCCGCGCGCAGCAGGCCCTGCCCGCATTGCAGGGCCGGCAACACAGCTATTTCTGCGGCGCCTGGACCGGCTACGGTTTTCATGAAGACGGCCTGAAGTCCGGCCTCGAAGCGGCCCGCCTGGTGCTCGGCGATTGCGAGGGGATCACCGCATGATCACCCCGGCCACGAGCGCCTGGGCGCCCTCGGCCCCCGCCGGGGCCACGGAGGCTGCCGGGCCGGGCCTCCAGCGCAGCGCGCCCCCGGAAGCACACACGCCGCTGATCGGTTTCGGCCAGGTGCGCCACACCCGCCTGAAGCCGGCCCGTAACGCCTTTGCCTACCCCACCTATTTTCTGATGCTGCCGCTGCGCAGCATGAAAGCCCATGGCAGCGGCGCACTGGCGCGCAACCGCCGGGCCGCCCTGAGCTTTTTTGACAGCGACCACGGCGACGGCCGCGCCAACTGCGTGAGCTGGCTCGATGACTTGCTGCGCCGCGAAGGCATCACCGATGCCCTGGGCGAACTCTGGCTGCACACCTACCCGCGCATCTTTGGCCACACCTTCAAGCCGGTGAGCTTCTGGTACTGCCACCGCATCGACGGCAGCCTGCGCGCCATTGTTGTCGAGGTCAACAACACCTTCGGCGAGCGGCATTGCTACCTGCTGGAGCATCCGCACTACGGCCAGGAACTCAGCGCCGACAAGGTGTTTCACGTCTCGCCCTTCTGCAGGGTCGAAGGCCGCTACCGCTTTCGCTTCATGCGCATCCACAACGACGGCCTGCAAAAAACCGTTGCGCGTATCGACTACGACGACGACGCCGGCCCGCTGCTGGAAACCAGCGTGGGCGGCACGCTGGTGGCGCTGACACCTGCCAGCCTGCGCCGCGCGCTGTGGCGCTACCCGGCCATGACCTACGGTGTGGTCGCACGCATCCACTGGCAAGCCTTGCGCCTGTGGTGCAAACGCATCCCTTTTGTCCGCAAACCCGCGCCCCCCAAAAGCTTTGTCACCCGATGAATACAGCCAGCAACCCCTCGTCATCCACCGCCTCGCGCCTGTCCCCGGCGCTGTCGTCACTGGCGCTGCCAGGCGGCACACCCGCCGCCGCACGCACCGTGCTGCAACTGCTCACGCGCCTGAAACACGGCACGCTGCATGTGCAGTTGCCGGACGGCTCGGTGCGGCACTTCGGCTCGGGGGAAGCGCCGGTGGCCAGCCTGCGCCTGCACAACTGGCGTGTCTGCAGCGCCGCCCTCAAA
>PNNC01000082.1 GCA_013824015.1 Polaromonas sp. | reverse complement strand
ACCGACCTGCTCGGCCAGGCTGCTGTCCAGGTGCGCGCGAAAGGTCGAGACCTCGATCACCTCGTGCTCGCGGCCGCGGCCATAGATCACATGCACGATGCGGAAACGCCGACCGATGATGAAGGCGCGGCGAAACAGCGATTTGACCTGCTCGGGGGTGGCATCGGTGGCCACATCGAAGTCCTTGGGACGCAGGCCGACCAGCAGGTCGCGCACCGCACCGCCGACGATGTAGGCCTCGTAACCCGCGCGCTTGAGGGTGCGCACCACGTCCATCGCGCGGTCATCGACCAGCTTGGGATCAATCGCATGGTCCTGGGGGCCGACTTCGCGGCGCTCGCCGAACACTGATTTTTTGCTGCGGACGGCGCCGGCGGCGGGGCTGCCGGTCTTGCCAAACAGCTTGTCGATAAATTTTTTGATCATTGAATCAGGAGATTTTGCCGGAAGGGCCGAGCTGGCTGGGCCAGGGCGGCGTCACCGGCCGTTAGAACAGCTCAAGTATGCGCCATCCGCGCCCGGCGGCGATGGCACGCAGCCGCTCGTCGGGGTTGGTGGCCACGGGATGCGTGACTTTTTCCAGCAGGGTCAGATCGTTCAGGGAATCGGTGTAAAACGTGGTTTCGACCGCGTTCCAGTCCCAGCCCCGCTCAGCCAGCCACTGCTGGACCCGCACGACCTTGCCCTCACGGAAGGACGGCGTGCCGCGTATCGCGCCGGTCAGCTGGCCGGCCGCGTCGCGCTCGAGTTCCACCGCGATCAGCTCCGTCACGCCAAACACCGCCGCAATCGGACGCGTCACAAACTCGTTGGTGGCGGTCACGATCAGCACCTGATCGCCCGCGTCCTGGTGTTGGCGGACCAGCGCCAGGGCCTGTTCCTTGACGCCTTGCTGCACGACCTCCCGCATGAAACGGTCGTGGGCAGCGATCGAATTGCTGGCACCCTGCTGCCGGATCGCCTGCGTGGCGAAATACACATAGTCATGGATGTCGAGGGTGCCGGCCTGGTACTGCGCGAAAAATTCGGCATTGCGGCGCTTGAACTCCTGGCCCTCGCACCAGCCCAGCCTGATCGTGAACTCTCCCCATTCGTAGTCGGAATCGAAAGGAATCAGCGTGTGGTCGAGGTCAAACAGGGCAATCCGCGGTTTGGCGGCGGCGTCCGGGGAAAGGCTCACGAGTTCTCCAGCATGGACTTGATCAGGGGGATGGTGATGGCACGCTGGGTCTGCAGCGCATAAGCGTCCAGCTGGTCCAGCAGCTGCATCAGGTTGCCCAGGTCGCGCGAGAAACGGCTCAGGATGAAATCCATGGCCTCGTCGCTCAGGAACACGCCACGCGCATCGGCTTCCTGGCGCAGCACCGAGCGGCGGTCGGTTTCGGTCAGGGCCTGCAGGGCAAATACATGGCCCCAGCCCAGGCGGGTGCGCAGGTCCTCGCGCAGCGACAGGTCGGCCGGCGGCGTGGCGCCGGCGGCCAGCACCCAGCGCGGATGGCCGTCCGGCGCGTTCAGGGCGTTGACAAACCAGTTGAAGGCGGCCTGCTGCTGCACGGCCGTGTACAGGTGACAGTCATCGAGGATGACGGCAGCCCAGCTTTCGTTGAATTCCGGCGGTTCCAGCACCGTCGCGTCCATCCAGCCGACCGCCGCGCCCTGCTCGCGCAGCGCCTCGACCACCGCCTTGAGCAAATGCGTCTTGCCGCTTCCCGGCTCGCCCCAGAGGTAGGTCGGCACCGGGGAGCGCAGGCTGTTGCCGGTCCAGAGTTCCAGGTGTTTGAGCGCCGCCTCGTTCGGGCCGGCAAAGAAGTTGGCCAGCGAGGGCGGCGAGGCCAATCCGATGTCGAGGGCGATCTGCTTCATGACCGCCGCAGTGCGCCGTCCGGGGCCGGAAGCCGGCAGCGGGCAGACCTGCGTAAAGAGGGGGGAGTAAATTGCATACAGCCGGTCTGGGGTGAACCCTTAGAATCTTGGCATCGATTCTATCGGGCTTGGTGCCCGTCCGAAGCCGCCTACCCACCAAGCTGCCATGACCACCTCCTCTTCCTCCCCCCTGAGCTACAAAGACGCCGGCGTTGACATCGACGCCGGTGACGCCCTGGTTGAACGCATCAAGCCGCTGGCCAAAAAAACCATGCGTGAAGGGGTGCTGGCCGGTATTGGCGGTTTCGGCGCGCTGTTCGAGGTGCCCAAGCGTTACAAGGAGCCGGTGCTGGTCAGCGGCACCGATGGCGTCGGCACCAAGCTGCGGCTGGCTTTTGAATGGAATATGCACGACACCGTGGGCATCGACCTGGTCGCCATGAGTGTCAACGACGTGCTGGTGCAGGGCGCGGAGCCGCTGTTTTTCCTCGACTATTTTGCCTGCGGCAAGCTCGACGTGGACACCGCAGCGGCCGTGGTCGGCGGCATCGCCAGGGGCTGCGAGCTGAGCGGTTGCGCGCTGATCGGTGGTGAAACCGCTGAAATGCCCGGCATGTACCCCGAGGGCGAATACGACCTCGCCGGTTTTGCCGTTGGCGCGGTCGAAAAATCGAAAATCCTGACCGGCCGCGACGTGGCACCCGGCGACGTGGTGCTGGGCCTGGCCAGCAGCGGTGTGCATTCCAACGGCTTCAGCCTGGTTCGCAAATGTATCGAGCGCGCCGGCAGCAGCCTGCCCGCCACGCTGGACGGCAAGCCGTTCCGGCAAGCCCTGATGGAGCCGACCCGCCTGTATGTCAAGAACGTGCTGGCCGCCCTCGCCGCCCACCCGATCAAGGCGCTGGCCCACATCACGGGCGGCGGCCTGCTGGAAAACATCCCGCGCGTCCTGCCCGAAGGCACGGCCGCCCACCTGAAAAAAGGCAGCTGGCCGCAGACCGAACTGTTTGCCTGGCTGCAAAAAACAGCGGCGATTTCCGACTTCGAGATGAACCGCACCTTCAACAACGGCATCGGCATGGTGGTGGTGGTCGCTGCGGCCGACGCCCAGGCCACGGCAGCCACCCTGCGCGCAGCCGGCGAACAGGTCCATGAAATCGGCGTGATTGCCGCCCGCGGCGACGGCGCGGCCGTGACTGTCGGCTGAGCCGACCGCGCTGCGGCAGCAGGCCAGGCCGCCGCGCCCCTGAGGCGTGACTGCTACAAAAATCCTAGCGGGCGGCCAATGTAGCCATTGGGCGTACTGGACATTTGGATATATTTGTATCAAACTGTTCCATTCTTTCGCAAGGGGAACAGTCATGCCGGTCATCGCAGTCGTCAACCGCAAGGGAGGCAGTGGCAAAAGCACGCTCGCCGCCCATATTGCGGCATGGTGCGCGCGCAATGGCAGTTCCGTGATGCTCGGGGACGTGGACCGCCAGCAGTCGGCGCGGGCCTGGCTCAAGCGCCGCGACGCCAGCCTGCCGGCCATCGCGCCCTGGGCGGTGGACCAGAAAAACATGCTGCGCGTGCCCACCGGCATCACCCACGTGGTGCTCGACACGCCGGGCGGCATGCACGGTTTTGAACTGGCACGTGTGGTGATGTTTGCCGACGCCATCGTGATGCCGGTCTGCAACTCGATGTTTGACCGCGAATCGGCCCAGGCCTGCCATGCCGAACTGATGACCATGCCGCGGGTGGCCAGTGGGCGTTGCCGGCTGGCGGTGGTCGGCATGCGCATCGATGCGCGCACCAATGCCGCGCAGACGCTGGACCAGTGGTCCGAGTCGCTGGGCGTACCGTTTCTGGGGGCACTGCGCGAAACCCAGTTGTATGTGCGCAGCCTGGAGCGCGGCCTGACGATTTTTGACCTGCAGCCGCAGCAGGCGGCCGCCGACCTGGCGCAGTGGGCGCCGATACTGCAGTGGCTCAAGCCCCAGCTTTACCCGCCGCAGGCGGCCAACGACGGCAGCACGGTGTTGCGGCCGCCGGCACGCACGCTGGCGCCGAAATCCGCCGTCCTGCCCAAAACGCTGTCCGAAGAGGTGGTTTCCCGGCAACGCGGTGCCTTGCCCAACAGCCTGATGCCGGCGCAGGAATCGATGATTCAGGGTGGCCGCCTGTCCGCACTGAGCGCGGGCCGCACGGCCGCTCCACCGGCCAAGCCGGTGGTCAAACCGACACTGGCGCGCGCCCCGCGGACCGATGGCCCGCAAATTCCGCAATTCCTCAAGCGCAGCGCGAATTAATAGGGCCCCCACGCTCGCCACTGCGTGTGCTGCCTTGCCCTCCGAGGACCCGCGGCTACTGCTTGACTAAAGACCGCCTGCGTCCGCTCGCTGCGGGTCAGCTTTTCTGGCGCCGCAGGCGGGCCAGGCGGTCGGCCACCACGTCGAGGTCCAGCGCGTCTTCGGCGTGTTCGATATAGGTTTCCAGATCGGGCACAGCCCTGCCGGCCTCGCCCTGTTCGGCCAGCGCCATGCCGCGGTCGCGGTACTCGGACCAGGCCTGGGGCAACAGCACAATCAGCCGGTCCTGCACCGCGATCAGCCGGACCCAGTCCTGCTGGGTCTTGTGGATTTCCTTGAGGTTGCGCAGCATGCGGCCGATGATGTCGCGCGCCGGCACCGACTGCAGGTACAGGCCGATCGGCACCTCGAACTCGTCGACCAGCCCGCTGCGCTGCCGGAAGGGCTCGAGCCGCTCGGCCAGTTCCTCGCGGCTCAGTGAGTGACCGCTGAAGGGGTCGATCACCACCTGGCCCTTGGGCAAGTTGACCTTGACCATGAAATGACCGGGAAAAGCCACGCCGCGCGCGTTCAGGCCCATGCCGCCGGCCAGTTCCAGCCACAGCACCGCCAGCGAGATCGGGATGCCGCGGCGCGTCCGCAGCACCGCATTCAGGTAGCTGTTGTCCGGGTCGTAATAGTCATTGATGTTGCCGCCGAAGTTCAGGTCGCGAAAAAAGAACTGGTTCAGCGCCCGCAGCCGCTGCAAGGCGGAGGCGTCGGCCGGCAGGCGGCGTTTCAGGCGGGCCAGCAGCTGGTCCACATCGCCCAGCACCTGCTGCACGTCCAGGTCGGGATACTCGTCCTGGGCCACGCTGATGGCGGCTTCCAGCAGCGGAAAATGCTCGTCACTCTGAACCAGGCTGGCAAAGTACTGCAGCGGCGACGGAACGTCGAGATTGAGGGACATGCGCTACTTTCTCACAAACCGGCGCGCGAGGCGAGTCCCGGGTGTTTACCAGTCGTTACCGCCACATCAACGGCGCATCAACTGGCGAACCTTCAGGCCAGCGGCCCAGATTGCTCCGAAATAAATAGCAGCCGATGCAAGCAGGACAAGGGCCAGCAGCCCAATTCGCTTGAAGGATTCGGCGCGCAGCCCGGTCCAGCTGACGGCCTGCGCCGACCACAGCAGAAACACCGCCAGCAGCGCGCTGGCTGCCAGCACCTGCAGCGCAAACACCCCCCAGCCGGGCGCCGGCCGGTAGCTGCCGCGCTTGCGCAGGCCCAGCAGCAGCCACAGGGCATTGATCAGCGCACCGATGCCGATCGCCAGCGCCAGCCCGGCATGTTGCAAATACGGGACCAGCGCCAGATTCAGCAGCTGCGTGATCACCAGCACCACCACCGCGATCTTCACCGGCGTGCGGATGTCCTGGCTGGCGTAAAAGCCGGGGGCCAGCACCTTGATCGCCACCAGCCCGACCAGGCCGGCGCCGTAGCCCATCAACGCCGTGGTGGTCTGGTACACGTCCCGGTCGGTGAACGCCCCGTAGTGGTACAGCGTGGCCACCAGCGGCTGGGCAAAGGTCAGCAAGGCCACCGCGCTCGGCACCGCCAGCAGCACCACGATGCGCAGGCCCCAGTCCAGCATGGCCGAATACCTTTCGGCATCGTCGGCAGCCTTGGCCGCTGCCAGTTGCGGCATCAGCACCACACCAATCGCGACGCCCAGCATCGCGGTGGGGAACTCCATGAGCCGGTCCGCATAGGTCAGCCAGCTGACGCTGCCTGGTGTCAGGTGCGAGGCGATCTGCGTGTTGATCAGCAGCGACACCTGCGCCACACTGACGCCCAGCAAGGCCGGCACCATCAGCCGCGCGATGTTGCGGGTGCCGGAATCGGCCCAGGCCAGGCGGATCGTCGTCAGGCCCAGCCCGATGCTGGGCAACACGCCGATCTTCAGCAGGGCCGGGATCTGCACCGACAGTTGCAGCACACCGCCCAGCATCACGCCGGCGCCCATGGCGTAGATCGGCTCGATGCCCTGCGCCTTGAACCAGGGCGCGCCGAGCCAGGCGGCGCCAATCATGGACAGGTTCAGCAGCACCGGCGTGGCGGCCGGGACCGCAAAACGTTTCCAGGTGTTCAGGATGCCGGCCGACAGGGCCACCAGCGACATGAAACCGATATAGGGAAACATCCAGCGCGTCATGAACACCGCCGCCTCGAAACCGCGCGGGTCCTGTTTCAGGCCGCTGGCCATCATCCAGACCAGCACCGGCGCCGCCGCCACGCCGATCACGCAGGTCAGCAGCAGCGCCCAGGTCAGCAGGGTCGCGACGCGGTCGATCAGCAGTTTGGTGGCGACGTCACCGTTTTGGGCATGGCTGGCCGCCAGCACCGGCACAAAAGCCTGGCTGAAGGCGCCTTCGGCAAACAGCCGGCGAAACAGGTTGGGAATGCGGAAAGCGACGTTGAAGGCGTCGGTCATGGCACTGGCGCCAAAGGTCGAGGCCATCAGCAGCTCGCGCACCAAACCGGTGATCCGCGATACCAGGGTCAGCAGGGAAACGGTGGAGGCGGCTTTGAAAAGTGACACCCCGGGAGTTTAGCCCCCTGTTTACGCCCCGAAGCTTGCGCACTCTCACGCTGTGGCTCCCTTCACTGGGGCGCCCCTTCTTTTCAGGAAGGGCCCCGGGTCCCGCTCAGGGACAGCGCCCCCACGCGGTCGGGAACCTGGGGCTGCTATAATCGTGGGCTTTGCTGCGCATCATCCGCTGAACTCCTCCCCGGATTAAAGGAATTAATTATGGCTACCGCCAAACCCAAGAAAAAGAACCCCCGCCTGGCCTCAGGCCGCAAACGCGTCCGCCAGGACACCAAACTCAACGCCGCCAACACCTCGCTGCGCTCGAAGTACCGCACCGCCGTGAAAAACGTCGAAAAAGCTGTCGCCGCTGGCGACAAGACCAAAGCCACCGAACTGTTCGCCAAGGCGCAGAGCATTGTGGACACGATTGCCGACAAGGGCATCTTCCACAAGAACAAGGCAGCGCGCGACAAGAGCCGCCTGTCCACCAAGGTGAAGGCTCTCGCCCTCGCCGCCCCCAAAGCGGCCTGATCACTCAGGTCCATCGCCCGGACTGACCCAGTCAGTCCGCCGTTTCGCAGGGTGCGCTGCCAGCAAAGCAAAAAAGCCGTCGCAAGACGGCTTTTTTGTTTCCGGCACCAGCCCGCCCCTCAGGGCTGGGGTGGATCGGGAAGGAGACAGGCTTCTGCCATTTGCAGATCATTGTCTTTCGCAAAATTGATCGCAAAGTCCCAGGCCATCGGCTCGGCCTCACGCAACTCGCTGTTGACCACCACACATTTGACGCCGTTGATCACCGTGGGCACACACCAGGGCGAGTAGGTCAGGTGGCTGCCCGGTTGCGGTCCGCCCGGACGGAACTGGCTCATCACGCCGCAGAGACGGTCGGCCCAGTCGCTGGGGCGAAAGGTCTTGCCGTCGCGGGTGACGCCCTGGATGAAGACTTCTTTGGCGGAGTTGGAAACCATCGGGTTGAAGGTGTGTCGCCTGCCAGAGGCGCGGGTATGGCCTCATGCTGCAGTGCACAATGATTCTATCTTATATAAGACTTGGCCTGCGCCCTTCAAGCACCGCGCCGGCGCATGGCTGTGATGCAGCATCGTCACGAAACACCGCAAGGCCTGCGCCTAAAATCACTGCAGACCTGCCGCATCGCCTGCAGCCTCCTGTTTTTTTTGCCACGTTCCCGGAGCTTTCCCCATGACCACTGCCCTGCCCGCCCACATCGAAGCCGCCTCCCCGCACGTGATGAACACCTACGGCCGCCTGCCGATAGCGATGTCTCACGGCCAGGGTTGCCGGGTCTGGGATGTCAACGGCAAGCAATACCTGGACGGCCTGGGCGGCATCGCCGTCAACACCCTGGGCCACAACCATCCGCGCCTGGTGCCGGCGCTGCAGGACCAGGTGTCGAAAATCATCCACAGTTCCAATTACTACCATGTGCCCGGCCAGGAAGTGCTGGCCGCCAAGCTGGTGGAGCTGTCGGGCATGACCAATGTGTTTTTCTGCTCCACCGGCCTCGAAGCCAACGAAGCCGCGCTGAAACTTGCGCGCAAGTTCGGTCACGACAAAGGCATAGAACGCCCGGAAATCGTGGTGTATGAAAAAGCCTTTCACGGCCGCAGCATTGCCACCCTGAGCGCCACCGGCAATGTGAAGGTGCAGGCCGGTTTCGGGCCGCTGGTCGAGGGTTTTATCCGCGTCCCGTTGAACGATGTGGCCGCGCTGGAATCCGCCACCGCCGGCAACCCGAATGTGGTCGCGGTGTTTTTCGAGGCGATCCAGGGCGAAGGCGGCATCAACCCGATGGACGCCGGCTACATGCAGCAGGTGCGCAAGCTGTGCGACCAGAACGACTGGCTGCTGATGATTGATGAAGTGCAATGCGGCATGGGCCGCACCGGCAAGTGGTTTGCCCACCAGTGGGCCGGCATCCGGCCCGACGTGATGCCGCTGGCCAAGGGCCTGGGCTCCGGCGTGCCGATTGGCGCCGTCGTGGCCGGCCCGCGCGCCGCCCACATTTTTGGCCCCGGCAACCACGGCACCACCTTCGGCGGCAACCCGCTGGCCATGCGCGCCGGCATCGAAACGCTGAAGATCATGGAAGAAGACGGCCTGCTGGCCCATGCCGCCAAAGTCGGCGCACATCTGAAAGCCGCGTTGAGCCGCGAACTGGCCGGTGAGCTGAAGTCCGGCCGTGTCAAGGAGATCCGCGGTTTCGGCCTGATGCTGGGCATTGACCTGGCCGTGCCCTGCGGCGAAATCCTGCAACGCGCGGCCGACAAGGGCCTGCTGCTCAGCGTCACCGCTGACAGCGTGATCCGCCTGGTGCCGCCGCTGATCCTCAGTGAAGCCGAAGCCGACGAGATTGTGGCCATCCTGTGCCCGCTGATCAAGCAGTTGTTGGCGGAAAAGCCATGAGCAGCGGTGCCAACACAGACATCCGTCACTACCTGCAGTTCAGCGACTTCACTGCCGCGGAGTACGCCTACATTTTTGAACGCGCGGCGCTGATCAAGAAAAAATTCAAGGCCTACGAGAAACACCAGCCGCTGGTGGACCGCACGCTGGCGATGATTTTTGAAAAAGCCTCGACCCGCACGCGTGTGAGTTTCGAGGCCGGCATGTACCAGCTCGGCGGCAGCGTCGTGCACCTGACCACCGGCGACAGCCAGCTCGGCCGCGCCGAGCCGATCGAGGACAGCGCCAAGGTGATCAGCCGGATGGTCGACCTGGTGATGATCCGCACCTACGAGCAGACCAAGATCGAGCTGTTTGCCGAACACTCGCGCGTGCCGGTCATCAACGGCCTGACCAACGAATTCCACCCCTGCCAGATCCTGGCCGACATCTTCACCTACATCGAACACCGCGGCAGCATCAAGGGCAAAACCGTCGCCTGGGTCGGTGACGGCAACAACATGGCCAACACCTGGCTGCAGGCCAGCGAGATCCTCGGATTCAAGGTGCACCTGAGCACGCCCACCGGCTACGAGGTGGACCAGTCGGTGGCCGGCATCCGTTCGGCCGACAGCTACCAGGTGTTCCGGGACCCGATGCAGGCCTGCGCCGGCGCCGACCTGGTGACCACCGATGTCTGGACCAGTATGGGTTACGAAGCCGAGAACGAAGAGCGCAAAAAGGCCTTTGCCGACTGGTGTGTGGACAGCGAGATGATGAAAGCCGCCAAACCCGACGCCCTCTTCATGCACTGCCTGCCGGCGCACCGCGGGGAAGAAGTCGAAGCCGAGGTCATCGACGGGCCGCAGTCGGTGGTGTGGGACGAGGCAGAAAACAGATTGCACGCGCAGAAGGCACTCATGGAGTTCCTTCTGCTCGGACGGGTCGAATAACATTCGACACGCGGCACGTCAGTGCCGACCATCTGTTTCGGCGCAGGCTCATGTGTGCGCAGCACACGTGAAGCGGCGGTAGCCGCGTGTCATAGCCAAAACAGATTGCACGCGCAGAAGGCACTCATGGAGTTTTTGTTGCTGGGCAAGGTCGAATAAGTCCATAGCGGCATCACGCTCTGTCCCCGGTGCACTTCGGGCAGTAGTTTCAACTCCCCACTCCCAACCCCCCGCCCTTCCCTCGCCCCGCTGGGCGAGAGAAGGGAGCTTCATGTGGCCGCGTGCGCTGCGCTCGCGTGCAAACATGACAGTCTGTTGGGATTCCCGTCCTTGAAGCGCTGCGCGCTTCAAGGACTCCGGATTTTTCCCCGCATGGGTTTTCTCCCCCACCCGTCGGGCTGGGCCGAGGAGCGCAGGTCAAAGCGGATCAGGGCGAGCGATTGTCTGAGCCGAAGGCGAGTTCGAGCTCGACCCCGCTTTTACCGAGCACCGCAGGTTGCCCGTAGCGAAGCGAAGGGACCCAGACCATCGGGTCGCCTTTTCTTTGGTGACTTTCTTTTGGCGACGCAAAAGAAAGTTACTTGCTGCCGGGCAACCCCCGTCCAACCGGCGCAGGCACGCCTAAAGGCTCGAAGCAGAAAAAATGGATCCCGGATCCAGTCCGGGATGACAGGTAGAGCGCGAGGCGCCTAGCCTCGCCCCACAAACGGCATTTTCGTCGCCATGATGGTCATGAACTGCACATTCGTCGCGAGCGGCAGCGCGGCCATGTGCACCACCGCATCGGCCACATGCTCCACATCCATCAGCGGTTCGATCGCGATCTGGCCGTTGGCCTGCGGCACACCTTTGGCCATGCGCGCGGCGAGTTCGGTCTGGGCATTGCCGATGTCGATCTGGCCGCAGGCGATGTCGTATTGGCGGCAGTCCAGCGAGATCGATTTGGTCAGGCCGGTGATCGCGTGTTTGGTCGCCGTGTAAGGCGCAGAATTCGGGCGCGGCGCATGCGCCGAGATCGAGCCGTTGTTGATGATGCGGCCGCCTTGGGGCGACTGGGCCTTCATCAGCCGGATCGCCTGCTGCGCGCACAAAAACGAGCCGGTCAGGTTGATGTTGACCACGTTCTGCCACTGCTCGAAGCTCAGCTCTTCCATGGGCACCGCCGGCGCGCCGACACCGGCGTTGTTGAACAGCAGGTCGAGCCGGCCAAAGGTCTGTTGCGCCAGGTCGAAGGCGGCGCGCACGGCGTCGGGCTGGCTGACATCACAGGGCACGGCCAGCGCCCGCTTGCCGGCGCCGGAGGCCTTCACCACCTCGTTGAGCGGTTCGGAACGCCTCCCCACCAGCACCACGCGGTAGTCCGCGCGCAGCAGCGCCAGCGCGACCGCCTTGCCAATGCCGGTGCCCGCGCCGGTGACCAATGCCACTTTGCCTGTGCCGCCTGATGTCATGCTCTACCTCTTGATGGTTGTGAATGTGAAAGCGCCTGTCTCTGCGCGCCAGCCAGAGACTGTACAGCCCGCACCTGTTTCCCGCTCGCCGTGATGTATTTCAGGCGGCTGTTGGAAATAACCGACACCACAGGGTTTTTGATGGTGCTACCTTCAAAAACATGACAACTTCCACGCCCCGCATCTGGGACATTTCGCCACCCGTGGACGAACACGCCGCGGTGTTCCCCGGTGATGCGGCCTATTCGCAAAAGCTCCACTTTGCGCTGTCGCCGGACTGCCCGGTCAACGTCAACACCCTGACCTTCTCGCCACACACCGGCGCCCATGCCGACGCGCCCATGCACTACGCCAACGGCGCGCCAGCGATTGGTGCGGTGGACCTGTTGCCCTACCTCGGCGTGTGCCGCGTGATCCACTGCCTGGACTGCGGCGCGCTGGTCGAGCCGCAGCACATTGCCCATGCACTGCAGGACCTGCCGCCGCGCGTATTGCTGCGCACGTCGGCCGCCGCCAGCCAGGGCTGGGAATCATTTACCGCCATAGCCCCTGCCACGCTTGAATTGTTAGCTAGCAAAAACATAGCATTGATCGGCATCGACACGCCCAGCGTGGACCCATCGACCAGCCAGGACCTGCCCAGCCACCAGTTGCTGCTCCAGCACGGCCTGCGCGTGCTGGAAAACCTGGTGCTCGACGAGGTGCCCGCCGGCGACTACGAACTGATTGCCCTGCCCCTGAAACTGATGCAGGCCGATGCCTCACCGGTCCGGGCCATTCTGAGAGACTTATGAGCACCACCCTGAACCATTGCCGCGCGCTCGACGCCGGCGACCCGCTGCGTTCCCTGCGCGACCACTTTGTGCTGCCTGAAGGCGTGATTTACCTCGACGGCAACTCGCTGGGCGTGCTGCCCAAAACAGCGGCCGCCCGCGTCGCCGAGGTCATCACCCGGGAATGGGGGCAGGATCTGATCCGCTCCTGGAACAGCGCCGGCTGGTTCAACCTGCCGCAACGCCTGGGCGACAAGATTGCGTCGCTGATTGGCGCCGGGCCGGGTGAGGTGGTTGCCACCGACAGCACCTCGGTCAACCTCTACAAGGTGCTGAGCGCCGCGCTCGGCATCGCCGCGGAAGATGCACCGGACAAAAAGACGGTGATCAGCGAACGCAGCAACTTCCCGACCGACCTCTACATCGCCGAGGGCCTGTGTCGCGAGCGCGGCTACAAGCTGCTGCTGGTCGAGCCGGACGGCATTCTGCCCGCGCTCCATGGCGATGCGGCCGTGCTGATGCTGACCCACGTCAACTACCGCACGGGGGCCCAACACGACATGGCCGCGCTGACGGCCGCGGCGCACGCAACCGGTTGCCTGGCCGTGTGGGACCTCGCGCACAGCGCCGGCGCCGTGCCGGTGGACCTCAACGCGGCCAGGGCCGACTTTGCCGTCGGCTGCGGCTACAAATACCTCAACGGCGGTCCCGGCGCACCGGCTTTCGTCTGGGTTCAGCCCAGGCATGCCGACCGCTTCCGCCAGCCGCTGTCGGGCTGGTGGGGCCATGCCGCGCCCTTCGAGTTCACGCCTGACTACCGGCCCGCCCCCGGCATCACGCGTTACCTCTGCGGCACCCAGCCCATGCTGAGCCTCGCCGCGCTGGAATGCGGACTGGACGTGTTCGGCACAGCCGAGTCCCTGGGCGGCATGGCGGCGCTGCGGGCCAAGTCGCTGGCGCTGACCGACCTGTTCATCGACCTGGTGGAACAGCGTTGTGCCGGCCATGGGCTGGGCCTGGCCACGCCGCGCGAACACGCGCAGCGGGGCTCGCAAGTCTGCCTCACACGGAAGGACGGCGCCTATGCCATCGTGCAGGCGCTGATCCAGCGCGGCGTGATCGGCGACTTCCGCGCCGGTGACCCTTCGACTGGCTCAGGACAGGCTCCTTCGACGGGCTCAGGACGAACCGGAACCCCGGACATCCTGCGTTTCGGTTTCACGCCCTTGTACATCGGCTTTGAGGATGTCTGGCATGCGGTGGAACATCTGAAGCAGGTGCTGGAGAGCGCCGAGTGGCAACGGCCCGAGTTCAACCAGAAACACGCGGTAACCTGACCATGAGCACCCCCGAAAAAATCGTCGCCGACGAAAAAGCCCAGCTCGACTTCAGCCGCGACATGAGTTACGGCGACTACCTGCAGCTCGACGCCATTCTCGGCGCGCAAAAACCGCTGTCACCGGCGCATGACGAACTGCTGTTCATCGTGCAGCACCAGACCAGCGAACTGTGGATGAAGCTGATGCTGCACGAGCTGCGTGCGGCGATCAGCAACGTCGCGGCTGACGAGCTCGGCGACGCCTTCAAGAAGCTGGCGCGCGTCAGCCGCATCATGGAGCAGCTGGTCCATGCCTGGGACGTGCTGGCGACCATGACGCCACCCGAGTACAGCGCGATCCGCCCCTACCTGTCCAACTCCAGCGGTTTCCAGAGCGCCCAATACCGCTGCATCGAATTTGCACTGGGCAACAAGAATGCCGCCATGCTCAAGCCGCATGCCCACCGCCCCGACCTGCTGGCGCAGGTGCAGGCGGCCTACGAAGCGCCGTCGCTGTATGACGAGGCGTTGCGCCTGCTGGCCCGCCGCGGCCTGGCCGTGCCGGTCAGCCACACCCAGCGCGACTGGACCCAGGGCTACATGGAAAACGATGCGGTCGAGCAGGCCTGGCTGGTGGTCTACCGCGACCCCAAACAGTACTTTGACCTGTACCAGCTCGGCGAGGAACTGACCGACCTGGAAGATGCCTTCCGGCTTTGGCGCTTCCGCCATGTGACGACGGTGGAGCGTGTGATCGGCTTCAAGCGCGGAACCGGCGGCACCGGCGGGGTCAGTTATCTGCGCAAGATGCTGGATGTGGTGCTGTTTCCGGAGATCTGGAAGTTGCGCACCGCCCTTTAAAGCAGCCTGCCCTGGCGCGGTGCCAGCCGCGAAGCCACCGCCCCGAACACATCCTGCGCCAGCAGGCGCGCGCTCAGCGTCTGGCCCAGCGCGCGGTAACTTTCCCACTGCGCCTCGTCGAAAAACTGGTCGGCCGTGGTTTCCTGCGGGAAGGACGGGTGGGTGCGGGCATAGTGCCCGACGTCGCCCGGCAGACCCTCGGGCAGGGCCGGTTTGATGAAAATCACCACCGTGTCGGGCGGCTCGGTCGCGGTGTCGCGCGGCCGTCCATGCTCGCGGTCGTAGTACAGCTCCAGCCAGACCGCATACGGCATGGCCTCGCCGGCTTTCTGGGCCTTGCGGAACGCCTCCGGCGTGCCGAAGCCGCTCAGTCCGCCGATCTCGGCCGCGCTGCGGAACACCGCCTCGGCGCCGAAATCGATACGCACACGCCGCACCAGGTGCATCAGGTCATCAAACTGGTAACAGGGGTCGGCGCCATTGTCGCTGGCCAGCACCAGCGGCAGCTTGCGGCGTACCAGTTCATAAACGCCGGTGTTGTCGAAATGGCCGCCGTCGGACAGGTACCAGTAGCGGCCCGGCTGGCCAAGGAAACGGCAGCGGGCTTCTTCCAGCAGATAGTTCCAGGTCCCCTCGCGGTGAGGGGTGTCCTGCCCCTGACCGGCAGGCGGCCTGCGCCACCAGTAGGCCGTGCGTACATTGGCCAGAAAGGCCAGCAAGGCATAACCAGGCCGCGTTTCCTTGCCGACGCCGACCGAAAAGGCTGCGCCGGAGATCGACATCCACTGTCCCAGCGACAGCGGCGACTCCTGCATCTGCACCAGGTCGAAGCGGGGCCGGACAGCGCTGCCCTGCGGCGCATCAACCAGCATGCCCTGCGCCGTCAGGCTCACCGGCACACCCTGGCGGTCCTGCGCCAGCGTGGGCGAGGTGGCACTGATGCGCTGGTTCAGGGTGATGTTGACAACATGTTCGATGCCCAGCGCCTGGTTGGCCTGCAGATAAGCGGTGATCGAGGCCGGCTCGTCGCCGGCCATGACCTCGCTGACAAAAGCCTTGCGCCGCTCACGATCACCCGCGGCATCGGTCTGCTGCATGGCCAGCAGGCGTTTCGGATTGGCCGCGCCCAGGTAAGCACGCTTGAGCCGCGCGGTGTACAGGTTGTGGAAACTGGACAGGTTGAGGAAACCGGGGGTGTACTGCACACACACCGCCACCAGCAGCAAGCCCGGCATGAACACCAGCAGCTGGGGCCACACGATCTCCAGCGGCGCACGCAGCGCAGCAACGGCCAGCGGCTTGCCACCGAGCACAATTTCGTAGGCGAGCATCTGGTACATCAGTGCCAGCCCGGCGAGCACCGCGAGCGCCAGCAGCAGCAGCGCGGCCTGGGCCAGCCCGGCGAAACGCGGCGGCCTGCCGTCCACCGGTTCAGCCTGGTTCAGCCACTTCCACGCCGCTGCCAGCACGCTGCCATAGACCGCCACGGGCAGGCTCCAGGGCAGCCAGCTGCCATAACTGGCGCGATATTGCACCAGCGACATCGCCAGCGTGTCGATCAGCGCAATCACCGCCACAGCGGCCGCCCCTGTCAGCGTCCAGCTCAGCCACCGGGTCAGGCGCCGGCGCTGGATGTCGGTGCGCAACTGGGCCCGTTCGAGTTCCGAACGTCTGTCCGCCTGCTCCAGCGCTTGCGCTTGCGTGCCCGCCGGCTTCGACCGCGTCCGCAGCAGGGCGGCCAGATTGATCAGCCCGGCCAGCACGCAGACCATAGCCAGGCCGGCCGCCACCCGGAAGTGCTGCGGCGCTGCTGCCCGGGACAGGACCGCCCAGATGCCAAAAGTGGCCAACAAGGCAAGCCCTGCGGCCCAGCCCATGCGCGCCTCGATCTTTTCCTGCCAGCTGACCGGGCTGCTGTCGTCGCTGGAGCGGGTGCGGCGTGCGGTCAGCCAGTAGGCCACACCCACGGCGACCGCCAGTCCCAGCAGCACGCCCACCACCAGCCACCAGCCGCTGGGCACCCACCACGGGCAGGACGGCGCAACCGGGGCAGGCGCCACAAGGCATTGCCCAGCCGGCGCGGCGGCAGGCTGGGCCAGCCAGCCGCGCACACTCTGGCCCTGGGCCACCCACTGCTGCCAGCCCGCGTCCCCCACGGCGCCCAAAGTCACGTTGACCAGTCCCAGCAACAGCAACAAGACGGCCAGGTTGAAGTGCAGGCCCAGCAGACCGCGCAGGTAGTAAGCCAGGCCACTGACCAGGTCGTCGCTGCCGGAGGGCGTCAGGTAGCGGCTGTTTTCGCGCAGCCACTGCAGGGGATGAAAGACCTGGGCGCCCGATGGCGCCAGTTGAACGGGCTGGCTGGTCGGCGTGAGCAGAACCTGGCCGGTTCTTTTCCAGGCCTCGCCGGCCGGCGCACCGCCAGACAGCAGCTGCACCTGTGCGGCCAGCCGGCACAGAAACGATCCGATGTAGCCGCCGCCCGACACCGTGGACAGGGTTCTGATTCTGTGAAGCAGCTCATGCTGCGCCAGCGTCTGCAGCACACCGAGCGCAAAGGTCGCGCTGCGAATGCCGCCGCCGGAAAGCGCCACGTCGATTTTGTCCGGAACCGGTTTGTCCATCGCCGTCTCCTGTGTACAGAGGCGGCCATTATGAAACCGGTGTCAACGCCTGCGCCTCCCCCCAATAGAGGAGGCGCAGGCAGCGTCGTGATGCGGTTCCTCAGGAATTCCGCTGTTTCCGCAACACCTGCGGATCCGCAAAATTCACCAACAAATCGGCCTCCAGCCCATGATTGGCATGGGGATACAGCTATGTATTTGATAGCACAACATCGCGCGACGGTGTTTACCGTCTGATGGCAGTTTTACTCCCCACTCCCAACCCCCCGCCCTTCCCTCGCCCCGCTGGGCGAGAGAAGGGAGCCTCATTTGGCCGCGTGCACTGCGCTCGCGTGCAAACATGGCGGTTCGTTGGGATTCCCGTGCAGGAAGCGCCTTGCGCTTCCTGCACTCCGGATTGAATTCGGTATTGGTAGTTGGATGTTCCCTTCTTCCCCCACCCGTCGGGCTGGGCCGAGGAGCGGAGCTGAAAACGGATCAGGGCGAGCGATTGTCTGAGCCGAAGGCGAGTTCGAGCTCGACCCCGTTTTCGGCGAGCACCGCAGGTTGCCCGTAGCGAAGCGGAGGGACCCAGACCATCGGGTCGCCTTTCTTTTCGTTAGGTTTCTTTGGCGAGACAAAGAAAAGTAACTCGCCCGCCGGGGCGAGACCCGGCTTGTTGGCAAACCAGACAGCCCGAGGTGCAGAAGGCTTCGACAAGCTCAGCCCGAACGGTGGCGGTCACCGGACATGGATCCCCGATCCAGTCCGGGATGACACCGAAAGCGGAATCCGGTCAGGGCCCGCCGTACAACCAGGGCACATCGAGCAAGCGCTCACCAAGCAGCTTCATCGACAGATCCCGCCCCCACCGCAGCACCCCGTCGGCATGAAAAATCTGTCCATTGCGAATGGCACGCTGCTGCACCCGCGCATTGCGCTGCCAGCGGTTCAGTGCATAACGATTGAGCATGGTCGGCACGTCGAGCGCCGGGTCCCGCGCCTGGGCCAGCGCACGTCCCAGTTCGGCAGCGTCTTCAATCGCCATGCCGGCGCCCTGGGCCAGGTAGGGCCGCATCGGGTGCGCCGCATCGCCGAGCAGGGCCACGCGGCCCTGCGCGTGTTCGTGCGCGCCCTGCATGGGCGAGCGATCACACAGCGCCCACAGGCGCCAGGCGGGAATGGCGCGGACAATGTTTTGCAGCGCCACGCAGGTGCCCGACAAGGCGGACAGCAGCTCCTGCGCCTCGGTGCCGCGGTCCCAGTTGTCGAGGTCTCCGGGAACGGCTCCGTGCACGATGGCCACCAGATTGAGCCACTCGCCACCACACACCGGGTACTGCACCACATGCAGGCGCGGCCCCAGCCAGGCGGTGACGTCCTGGGAGCGCAAGGCCTGCGGCACGTCAGCCTGTCGCACCAGCGCGCGGTAGGCCAGATGGGAGGTCGCGCGCGGCGGCCCGTCGCCCAGCAGCCATTGCCGCACCGGACTCCACAGGCCATCGGCACCCACCAGCACCTCGGCCTCCACCGGCGGATCGTCGCCGCTTTGCACCGTGACGGTGTGGGCATCCTGGGTGAAGCGGTCCAGCGTGTGGTTCAGCTTGAGGCGCACGCCGGCCTGGCGCACCGCATCGAGCAGCAGGGCATGCAGGTCGGCCCGGTGCACGGTGGCATACGGCGCGCCGTAACGCTGGCGCATGGTCTGGCCCAGCCGCAGCCGGCCCAGCGTGTGGCCCTTCATCGCACTGCGCACGTCGAGTTGTTGCGGAAAGGCCGCCACGCGGTCCAGTCCCTCGGCCAGGCCCCAGCCATGCAGCAGCTTCACCACATTGGGACCGAGCTGGATGCCGGCGCCGACCTCGCTGAACACCGGTGCACGTTCGTAAAGGCGCACGCCCCAGCCGGCGCGCGACGCCGCCAGAGCGGCCGCCAGCCCGCCTATGCCACCACCGGCGATCAGGGCCTGCAATTGCGCCTCCCGCAGGTCAAACGGTCGGGCGGGCTGTCACGCCAGCAGTTGCCGCAGAACCACGCCGCGCGGCCGCGCGGCGATTCACGATGGACATGCCTGTGGTGCTCATGCAGCCAGTAGCTGCCTGAGAACGAAAGGAAGAATGCCGCCGTGGCGGTAGTAGTCCACCTCGATCGGGGTGTCGATGCGCAGGATCACCTGCAGCTGCTGCTGCGTGCCGTCAGCACGTGTCACCGTCAGCGTGGCTTCGCTTTGCGGCTTCAGGTCCGGGTCGGGCAACACATCGATCACTTCATTGCCGGTCAGGCGCAAGGTCTGCCAGGAGTCGCCCGGCTTGAACTGCAGCGGCAACACGCCCATGCCAACCAGGTTGCTGCGGTGGATGCGCTCGAAGCTGCGCGCCACCACCGCCTTGATGCCCAGCAGCTGCGTGCCCTTGGCGGCCCAGTCGCGCGAGGAGCCGGTGCCGTATTCCTCGCCGGCGAAAATCACCGTCGCTTGGCCTTGGTCCATGTACTTCATGGCCGCGTCGTAGATGGCCATCTTGTCGCCGCCCGGCTGGAACAGCGTGACGCCGCCCTCCTCGCGCGAGCCGTCCGGTCCGGCCGGAATCATCAGGTTCTTGATGCGCACATTGGCGAAGGTGCCGCGCATCATCACCTCGTGGTTGCCGCGGCGTGCGCCGTAGCTGTTGAAGTCGGCTTTCTGTACACCGTGGGCCAGCAGCCACTGGCCGGCCGGCGAGCTGCCCTTGATCGAGCCGGCTGGCGAGATGTGGTCGGTGGTGATGGAATCGCCGAACAGCGCCATGATGCGCGCACCCTTGACCGAGACGGCATCCGCCTTGCCGCTAGCCGCCGGGTCCATCGCAAATCCCGCAAAAAACGGCGGCTCGGCAATGTAGGTGCTGGTCGGCCAGGTGTAGGTGTTGCCCTGGACGCCCTTGATGTTTTCCCAGAGCTTGCCGGGTTCGCTCTTGACCTTGGCATAGTTGGCGCGGAAGGCCTTGCCGTTCATCGCGAACTTCATCAGCTTGTAGATCTCGTCGCTGCTCGGCCAGATGTCGCCGAGGTAGACATCCTTGCCACCCTTGCCCTTGCCGACCGGCTCGGTCATCAGGTCACGCATCACCGTGCCGGCAATCGCGTACGCCACCACCAGCGGCGGGCTGGCCAGGAAGTTGGCCTTCAGGTTGGGGTGGATACGGGCCTCGAAGTTGCGGTTGCCCGAAAGCACGGCCGCACACACCAGGTCGCTTTTGTTGATCGCCTCGTTGATCTCGGGCGTCAGGTCGCCGGCATTGCCGATGCAGGTGGTGCAGCCGTAACCGGCCAGCGCGAAGCCGAGCTTTTCGAGGTAGGGCAGCAGGCCGGTGTTGCTCAGGTACTCGGTGACGATGCGCGAGCCCGGCGCCAGCGAGGTCTTGATGTGCGGCTGCACCTTGAGGCCGGCTTCCACCGCTTTTTTTGCCAGCAGGCCGGCGGCCAGCAACACGCTGGGGTTGGAAGTGTTGGTGCAGCTCGTGATGGCGGCGATCAGCACGTCGCCGTTGCCGATGGTGACGCCGCCGGTCTTGACCGCCTGCGCCGCCTTTGCGCCGCCCTCGGACTTGGCCGCGGCCAGGGTTGGGCGGTTGCCCTCCATTTCCACCACCATGCGCGGTGCACCGGCTGGCGTGGGCGGCGCCCCGGGCGACGTGTCGGGCTCGGCCGGGTGGTCTTCCTGCCCGGCCTGGTGCAGCAGGTGGCGGGTGCCCAGCAGGGCGGCCGGCTGGTTGAAGCCGTTTTCCGAATTGGGCTTGCTGAACAGCGAGGCGAACTGGCTGGCGACCTGGCCCAGCTCGATGCGGTCCTGCGGGCGTTTGGGGCCGGCCAGGCTGGGGGTGACATCGCCGAGGTCAAGCTTGACCACCTGCGAAAAATCGATCTCGCCGGGCAGCGGCACGCCGAACAGGCCCTGGGCTCGGAAGTAGGCTTCAAAGGCCTCGATCTCGCCCTTGGTGCGGCCGGTGCCGGTGAAGTACTCGATGGTTTTTTCATCGACCGGGAAAAAGCCCATGGTGGCGCCGTATTCGGGCGCCATGTTGGCAATCGTTGCGCGGTCGGGCAGGGCCAGCGTGCGGGTGCCTTCACCGAAAAACTCGACAAACTTGCCGACGACTTTTTCCTTGCGCAGCTGCTCGGTCACGCGCAACACCAGGTCGGTCGCGGTCACACCTTCGCGCAGGCGGCCGGTCAACTCGAAACCGACCACATCCGGCGTCAGCATGTAGACCGGCTGGCCCAGCATGGCGGCCTCGGCCTCGATCCCGCCCACGCCCCAGCCGACCACACCGATGCCGTTGATCATGGTGGTGTGGCTGTCGGTGCCGACCAGGGTATCCGGGTAATACACACCGTCACTGCCTTTGTGCACGCCACGGGCCAGATACTCCAGGTTGACCTGGTGCACGATGCCGAAGCCGGGCGGCACCACGCCGAAGGTGTCGAAGGCCTGCATGCCCCACTTCATGAACTCGTAGCGCTCGCGGTTGCGCTGGAACTCCAGCTTCATGTTCAGGTCCAGCGAATTTTTCTTGCCGTAGTAGTCCACCATGATGGAGTGGTCCACCACCAGGTCGACCGGCACCAGCGGCTCGATACGCTTGGGGTTCTTGCCGAGCTTGACGGCCACGGCCCGCATCGCGGCCAGGTCGGCCAGCAGCGGCACACCGGTGAAATCCTGCAGCACCACGCGCGACACCACAAACGGGATTTCCTCGGTGCGGTCAGCCTGCGGAAACCAGTTGGCGAGCTGGCGCACATGGTCGGCGCTGACCTTCTTGCCGTCGCAGTTGCGCAGCACCGATTCGAGCACGATGCGCATGGACACCGGCAGGCGCGAAACCTTGGGAAACTGTTTGGCGAGAGCCGGCAGGGAGTGAAACTTGCCGGTCTTGCCGGAGGCGGTCTTGAAGGTTTTCAGGGTGCTGGCGAATGCGTGGGCCATGGTGAACTCCTCTTTGGCTGGTTTTGACACTGTCAGCATCGTACTGCCGTACGACCGCCGCCACTGCAGCGGCCGCCAAACGCCCTGTGCGCACCTCAGGAACTTTGCGGCGAGGCGATGGCCGGGGAGGCGGCGTCCGGCAGGTAACGCACCGCCAGCACGCCCGCGATGGCGCGCAGGTGATCCAGCACCGCCTCGCTGACCGGGCTGTCGACATCCACCAGCGTGTAGGCCATGTCGCCGCGCGATTTGTTGACCATGGTGTGGATGTTGAGACCGGCCTGCGCCATCGCGGTGGAAATCTGCCCCAGCATGTTGGGCACATTGGCATTGGCGATCGCCACGCGCCAGGCCGATTCGCGCGCCAGGCTCACCGCCGGAAAATTGACCGCGTTGACCACATTGCCGTGCTCCAGATAGTCGCGCAGCTGCTCGGCCACCATCACGGCGCAGTTGTCCTCGGCCTCGCGGGTCGATGCGCCCAGGTGCGGCAGCGCGATCACGCCGGCATGGTGGTTCAGCGCCGCCGAAGGAAAGTCGCAGACATAGGCGCGCAATTGTTTCGCGGCCAGCGCGGCCAGCACGGCGGCGTCATTGACCACGCCTTCACGCGAAAAATTGAGCAGCACCGCGCCCGGTCGCATCAGTTTGAGGTTGTCGGTGTTGACCAGGTCGCGTGTGGCCGCCACCAGCGGCACATGCAGGGTCACAAAGTCGGAATTTTTCAGCACCTCGGTCACACTGGCGGCCTTTTTGACCTGGGCCGGCAGGCTCCAGGCCGCGTCCACCGTGATGTCCGGGTCGTAACCGAGCACATGCATGCCCAGCTTGATCGCCGCGTCGGCGACCAGGCAGCCGACCCGGCCCAGGCCCACGATGCCCAGGGTGTGGCCGACGATCTCGAAGCCGGCGAAGTTTTTCTTGCCCTCTTCCACCGCCTTGTCCATGTCCGGCATGGCCGGGTCCAGGCTGCCGATAAAACGCAGCGCCGGTGCGATGTTGCGCGCCGCCAGCAGCATGCCGGTCAGCACCAGCTCCTTGACCGCATTGGCGTTGCCGCCGGGCGCGGTGAACACCGGCACGCCGCGCGCACTCAGGGCCGCCACCGGAATGTTGTTGGTGCCGGCGCCGGCACGGGCAATCGCCAGCACGCTGCCCGGAATGGCCATCGCGTGCATGTCGGCGGAGCGGACCAGCACCGCGTCGGGCGCGGCCAGGTCCTTGCCGGTGTGATAACGCGAAGCCGGCAGGCGCTGCAGGCCGCGCTCCGAGATCTGGTTGAGCACCAGGATGCCGAAGCTGCGGCCAGCGGCCTCAGACACGGCCGGCCTCGAACTCCTTCATGTAGGCCACCAGCGCCTGCACGCCCTCGATCGACATCGCGTTGTAGATCGAGGCACGCATGCCGCCGACCGAGCGGTGGCCCTTGAGCTGCAACATGCCGCGCGCCTGCGCGCCCTTGAGGAAAGCCTCGTCCAGCGACTCGTCTTTGAGCTTGAAAGGCACGTTCATCAGCGAGCGGTCCTCGCGCGCAATCGGGTTGCTGTAAAACGAGGTCGCATCGAGGTAATCGTACAGCAGCGCGGCCTTGGCGCGGTTGTGGACCTCCATGGCCTGGAGGCCGCCGAGCGCCTTGATGTGTTTGAACACCAGGCCGGCGATGTAGATCGCATAGGTCGGCGGCGTGTTGTACATCGAGTCATTGTCGGCCTGCTGCTTGTAATCGAAAACAGACGGCGTGTGCGGGATCGCCTGGCCAATCAGGTCCTCGCGCACGATCACCAGCGTCAGACCCGAGGGACCGATGTTTTTCTGCGCGCCGGCGTAAATCAGGCCATAACGGCTGACATCGATGGGCCGTGACAGGATGTTGGACGACATGTCGGCCACCAGCGGCACCGCGCCGGTGTCGGGCGTCCAGTGGTATTCAACACCGCCAATGGTTTCATTCGAGCAGATATGCACATAGGCGGCCTCGGGGTCCAGCTTCCAGGTCTCGAACTTCGGCACGCTGGTGAACCCGTTGGCTTCCGAGCTGGCCGCAACATTGACCTTGCAGTAGTTCTTCGCCTCCTTGATGGTTTTTTTCATCCACTCGCCGGTGTTGACGAAGTCGGCGCCGGCATGGCCGCGCAGCAGATTCATCGGGATGAACGCGTTTTGCCCGAGCCCGCCGCCCTGCAGGAACAGCACCTTGTAGTTGGCGGGAATCGCCAGCAGCTCGCGCAGGTCGGCTTCGGCCTCGGCGTGGATGGCGATGAATTCCTTGCCACGGTGGCTCATTTCCATCACCGACATGCCGGAACCGTTCCAGTCGAGCATCTCGGCAGCGGCCTGGCGCAACACCGGTTCTGGAAGGGTCGCCGGGCCGGCGCTGAAATTGAAAACGCGTGTCATGGGAAAGGACTTTCTAAGGGGGGCAACGGTGCGGCACGCCGGGCGCGCCACCAGACGCACAGCATACAAGAAAGTCCCTGCGCCCGGCCCGGCCGGTGCTTACCAGGCAGGCTGCGCGGGCGCCCGGCGCACGCCGAACCACTGCAGCTCCATCAGCAGGCCCACCGCCAGCGCCTGGACCGCGATAAATCCCTGGCCCAGCAGGGTTGGTGTGACCAGCCCGCCGAACAGCAGCGCCAGGCAACCCAGCACCCAGACGCCGTTGGCGGCGATCAGCAGCCAGACCAGGGCCTGCGGGATGAAGGGGCGCGTGGCGATGAAGGCAATCAGGGCCACATAGCCGAACAGTGCCCAGCCCGACACCTCCAGCAGCGTTTCGGGCAGGCCCAGCAGAGGGGCGAGCCAGGCCGCCAGCAGGACCTGCAACAGGCCGGTGGCCACGCCGGTAGCAGCGTCCAGCCACAACACGCGGCGCAGGAACAGGGGAGAAGCGGCGAGGGAAGACAGTGAATTCATGAAAGACTCCTGAAAAAATGGGACAGCAGGTGAAGAGGAGACCGCGGCAGCCGTCCATCGCCGCGCTCATGGGCCAATGATTCCCGTGCGGCTGCGGCCAGGCGATAACCCCGCAGGTAATGGCGCCGCGGCCGGCTGGCCTTAGGATGGCGCCATGAATCCAAGCCTTCACGCCCCTGCCCGCCAGCCCCACCCGGCACCACAAGCCTTTGGTGAACACCTGCGTCACTGGCGCCAGCACCGGCGCCTGAGCCAGCTTGACCTGGCCGGTGAGGCCGACATCTCGACGCGCCACCTGAGTTTTGTCGAGACCGGACGCTCGGTGCCCAGCCGCGAGATGGTGCTGCGCCTGTCCGAACGCCTGGACATCCCGCTGCGCGAGCGCAATACCCTGCTGGTCGCCGCCGGTTACGCGCCGATGTACCGCGAACGGGCGCTGGACGACCCGGCGCTGGCTGCGGCCCGGCAGGCGGTGGAGCTGATCCTCAAAAGCCATGAACCCTGGCCGGCGCTGGCGCTGGACCGGCACTGGAACCTCGTCGCGAGCAACCGCATGGTGCCGCACCTGCTGGCTGGCGCCGACCCGGCCCTGCTGCAGGCGCCAGTCAATGTGCTGCGCCTGAGCCTGCACCCGCAAGGCCTGGCGCCGCGGATCGCCAACCTCGGGCAATGGCGCAACCATTTGTTCGAGCGCCTGCGCCAGCAGATCGCCGCCACCGCCGATCCGGTGCTGGTGGCGCTGCTGGAGGAGCTGCGCGGCTATCCGGAAGGCGAAGGCGCGGGCGGGCTGCATCTCGAGGGTGAACACCTCGGTGTGGTCATGCCTTTTCGCTTCAGCACGCCGGGCGGTGTGCTGAGTTTTATCAGCACCACCACCATCTTCGGCACGCCGGTGGACGTGACGCTGCAGGAGCTCGCGATGGAAACCTTTTTCCCCGCGGACGAGTTCACGGCGCAGGCGCTGCGCACCCTGGCGGCGCAGCCCTGAAGCCATATGCTATCAATTCAATAGCTTCGCAAGTCCGCACGACATGGGCTGGCGGCATTTTTGATCACCAATCCGCGGCGCCGCCCAGCCACGCCAGCGGACAGCCTGTCGGTCCCGGCTGACAGGCAGCGGGGCCCACCTCCGATGAAACAGGACGACCGGGCGATCTAGATTGAGGGATTGCATTCAACAACGGAGCATCCCATGGACACCACAACACCAACCTCCCCCGCCCACGACCACGAGACGCTGTGGGACCTGATCAAGGACATCAAGTTCGGCATGCTGATCCATCGCCACCGCGACGGCACGCTGCAGGGCCACCCGCTGACCACGCAGAACAAGTCCATCGACGAGGGTTCGGTTCTGTATTTCTTCATCTCCAACAAGAGCGACATGGCCGGCCGCCTGCGCGAGGACGGCAATGTCAATGTGTCTTATGCCGATACCGGCGCCGACAACTATGTGTCGATTGCCGGCACCGCGAGCTTCTCGGACGACCAGGCGAAAAAAGAAGAACTGTTCAGCCCGCTGGCCAAGGCCTGGTTTCCCGGTGGCGTGACCGACCCGGACCTGGCGCTGCTGGAAGTGCACATCACGCATGCCGAATACTGGAACGCCAAGGACAGCAAGCTCACGCAACTGTTCAAGATGGCCAAGTCGGCCATCACCGGCGAACGGCCGCAGAACATGAGCGAGCACAAGGAACTCAAGGTCTGAGCCCCAAGGCCCACCGGAGCCCCTGATGCCCTTTATCTCCTTCAACAAGGCCACGGACCCCACCGCGCCGGATGACCTGCGCATCAACACCACCGCGGTGCTGTATGTCGAGGCCTCGCGGCCCGACCTGCTGGGCGAAACCACCATCCACATGCTGGGCGAGGGTTCGACGGTCAATGCGGTGACCCAGAGCATAGGCACCGTCGTCAGCGAGATCGGCAGCCTGGTCGCGGCCAAACGTCATTACCTGGCACCGCCGCCCGATGGCGGCGCCAGCACGGTGTATATCGCGCCATGGAATGTGAGCCATGTGCGGCCCAACCTGCCGCTGGCCCAGGACTTCTGGTACATCCGGTTTGTCGACGGCTCGGAGCTGCGCATCATCGACCCGCTGCCCGACGGTTTGTAACCCGGCTCCGGCAAAAAAAAAGCCCCGCAGCTTTCGCTGCGGGGCTTTTTGCTTCAGGGACCGTGTCAGGCCGGCACGCCGTCTTTGACGGTATCGGCCATGTCGGTGTAATCCTTGACCTGGTCGAAATTCAGGTACTGGTACACCTGGTCGCTGGCCGCCGTCAGCACACCCATGTCGGCCATGTATTCCTGCCTGGTCGGAATCCGGCCCAGCTTGGAGCAGATCGCGGCGAGTTCGGCGGAACCGAGGTAGACATTGGAGTTTTTGCCGAGGCGGTTCGGGAAGTTGCGGGTCGAGGTCGAAAACACCGTCGCGCCTTCCTTGACCTGCGCCTGGTTGCCCATGCACAGGCTGCAGCCCGGCATTTCCATGCGGGCGCCAGCCGAACCGAGCACGCCGTAGTGGCCTTCCTCGGTCAGCTGCTTGGCGTCCATCTTGGTCGGCGGCGCCATCCACAGCTTGACCGGGATGTCACGCTTGTTCTCGAGCAGCTTGGAGGCGGCGCGGAAATGGCCGATGTTGGTCATGCAGCTGCCGATGAAGACTTCATCAATCTTGCTGCCGGCGACTTCGCTGAGCGTCTTGACGTCGTCCGGATCGTTGGGACAGGCCACGATGGGCTCGTGGATATCGGCCAGATCGATCTCGATCACCGCCGCATATTCGGCATCGGCATCGGCCTTGAGCAGCTTCGGGTCGGCCAGCCAGGCTTCCATCGCCTGGATGCGGCGCTTGATGGTGCGCACGTCCGAATAACCCGTGGCAATCATCCACTTCAGCATCGTGATGTTGCTGGTGATGTACTCGATGATGGGTTCCTTGTTCAGGTGTACCGTGCAGCCGCCAGCCGAACGCTCGGCCGAGGCATCGCTGAGTTCAAACGCCTGCTCGACCTTCAGGTCGGGCAGCCCCTCGATCTCGAGGATACGGCCGGAGAAGATGTTTTTCTTGCCCTGCTTGGCCACCGTCAGCAGGCCGGCCTTGATCGCGTACAGCGGAATCGCGTTGACCAGGTCGCGCAGCGTGATGCCGGGCTGCATCTCGCCCTTGAAACGCACCAGCACCGACTCGGGCATGTCCAGCGGCATCACGCCGGTGGCGGCGCCGAAGGCCACCAGGCCGGAACCGGCCGGGAAGCTGATGCCGATCGGGAAACGCGTGTGGCTGTCGCCGCCGGTGCCGACGGTGTCGGGCAGCAGCATGCGGTTGAGCCAGCTGTGGATGATGCCGTCGCCCGGGCGCAGCGGGATGCCGCCGCGGTCGCTCATGAACTCGGGCAGCTCGTGGTGCATCTTGACGTCCACCGGCTTGGGGTAAGCCGCGGTGTGGCAGAAGGACTGCATCACCAGGTCGGCCGAGAAGCCCAGGCAGGCCAGGTCTTTCAGCTCGTCACGTGTCATCGGGCCGGTGGTGTCCTGGGAACCCACCGAGGTCATCTTCGGCTCGCAGTAGGTGCCGGGGCGCACGCCCTGGCCTTCCGGCAAACCAACTGCGCGGCCGACCATCTTCTGGGCCAGCGTGAAACCACGGCCGTTGTCCTCGGGGCTGACCGGCAGGCGGAACTGGGTGGACAGCGGCAGGCCGAGCGCAAAACGCGCCTTGGCGGTCAGGCCGCGACCGACGATCAGCGGAATACGGCCGCCGGCGCGCACTTCGTCGAACAACACATCGCTCTTGAGCTTGAACTCGGCGATCACCTTGCCGTCCTTGAGCGCCTTGCCTTCATAGGGGCGCAGCTCGATCTCGTCGCCCATGGCCATCTGGCTCACGTCGAGCTCGATCGGCAGCGCGCCCGAGTCTTCCATGGTGTTGTAGAAAATCGGCGCGATCTTCGAGCCCAGGCAGACGCCGCCGAAACGCTTGTTCGGCACATAGGGAATGTCCTGGCCGGTAAACCACAACACCGAATTGGTGGCCGACTTGCGGGAAGAACCGGTGCCGACCACGTCGCCGACATAGGCCACCAGGTTGCCCCGGGCTTTCAACTCTTCAATGAACTTGACCGGGCCGCGCTTGCCGTCTTCCTCGGGCGTGACGCCGGGGCGGGCATTTTTGTGCATGGCCAGCGCGTGCAGCGGGATGTCAGGGCGGCTCCAGGCGTCCGGTGCGGGCGACAGGTCGTCGGTGTTGATCTCGCCGGCCACCTTGAACACAGTCAGCTTGATGGACTCGGGCACTTCCGGGCGGCTGGTGAACCACTCGGCCTCGGCCCAGCTCTGCAGCACGGCTTTCGCGTATTTGTTGCCCTTGCCGGCCTTCTCGTTGACATCGTGGAACTGGTCGAACATCAGCAGCGTGTTCTTCAGACCACTGGCGGCCTGCGTGGCAACGCTGTCCTCGGGATCGTCGAGCAGCTCAATCATCGGGCTGATGTTGTAGCCGCCCAGCATGGTGCCCAGCAACTGCGTGGCTTTTTCACGCGAGATCAGCGCGCATTTTTCGGTGCCGTGGGCAACAGCGGCGAGGTAGCTGGCCTTGACCTTGGCGGCGGCATCGACGCCGGCCGGCACGCGGTGGGTGATCAGCTCGACCAGAAAGTTTTCTTCGCCCTTGGGCGGGTTTTTCAGCAGCTCGATCACTTCGCCAGTCTGCTGGGCCGACAGCGGCAGCGGCGGAATGCCCAGTGCGGCGCGTTCAGCGACATGGGTGCGGTAGGTGGTGATGAACTCGGACATCATGGTTTTTTCTCCTGTACTCAAAAATAGTCAAGGGCGCAGCGCGCCCGGTGTCATTCGGCTTTGGCGGGCGGCAGTGCGGCCGGAGCAGGACCCGTGCCAGGGGTCGCGGGCGCCGGCGGCGCGGCGTCGAGGATGCTGGGGCGCGGGTTGCGCTTGAGCTCTTCGGCAAAGGTGGCCTGGTCCGGGCTCATGCACTCGTCGGCGATGCGCTGGCCGATCTTCTGGCTCATCAGCATGGATTTGTTGCCCAGTTGCAGCCACATCGCGCCGGCACGGCCGTCTTCCAGGCGGATCGCGCCGGTGCGGCTGCCGACCGGGTGCATGCGGAAACGCATCAGGCCGCTGCGCACAGTGAAAAAGCCGGGACGCTTGTCGCTGGGGGTGACGGTCACCGAAGCGCCCAGTTCGCAGGGAAAGGTGCCGATGTGGACACGCTTGGCCAGTTCCAGGTCTTCCGCGCTCAGGGTGACGTTGGGGTCATCATCGATCGGTGTGGTCTCTTCGACCGATTTGACCGCCGCCGCGCGCCTGGCGGGTCCCCGCGGCTTGTCGGAAGGCTTGGCGGCCGGTTTCGCACTGGCTGCCTTGGCGGGGGGTTTCGCGGCCGGGGCCGTCTGGGCCAGCACCAGGGAGGGTGCAGCAATCAGCAGGGCGGTGGCAAGAAGAATTTTCATGGGTGTCCTTGGAATTTAGGGGCCGTCAGGGTCAACAACGTCAATGAGGCGCAGCGGCAAAATAGCCCTGCATCTCGGGTGGCAACACACGGCCGGTCTGGTGCGCGCGCTCCAGAACCTGCCAGAAGTAGCGGTAACTCGCCCGGTCGTGCAACTGGCCCTCAAAAGGGATGGGCGCCCAGTCGGCACGGGCGGCAGCAGCGATTATTTTTGTAGCAATCTCGATGTCGCGCTGATCCGGCGCGAAGGCCTCCAGGATGGGCCGGATCTGGGCCGGGTGAATGCTCCACATGCGGGTATAGCCCAGCTCGCGCGCGGCCTTCAGGGCCGCCGTCTTCATCGCTGCAGTGTCGCTGAACTCGGTGACCACACAGTGCGAGGGGACCTTGCCATTCGCATGACAGGCCGAGGCGATTTCCAGCTTGGCGCGCAACACCAGCGGATGGCTGAACTGGCCCTGGCTGCTCATGCCGCCGGCCGGAATCGCGCCGCCGTGGCTGGAAACAAAATCCATCAGGCCGAAACTCAGGGACTGCACACGCGGATGCGCGGCAATCTCGAAGGCGTGGTGCACGGCGGCAGGCGATTCCAGCAACACGTGGATGGGCAGGTCACCACAGGACACTGCCGCCAGCGCGGCCACCACACGGTCCACGTCCGCGACAGACTCGACCTTGGGCACCATCAGGTGGGTCAGGCGTTGCCCGACCTGGCCCGCAATTGCGCCGATGTCGGCCTCAAAGGCAGGATGGTCGAGGGCATGGACACGCACCGCCACACGGGCGGACGCGCCAGCCCCGGCCACCAGCGAGACCACCAGCGCCGCATGGTCGGCTTCGCCGCCGACCGGCGCGCCGTCCTCGCAGTCCAGCGTCACGTCGAACACACAGGTGCCGAACTCCTCGCTCATCTCGGCCTGCAGTTGCAGGCTTTTGCGCATCCGGGCCTCGACACCGCTGTAATGGTCACAGACAGGCAAAAAACCTGCTGCAGCCTGGGCGCCAAGGAGGATGTCGCGTGGGTGGGTCACCTGCATGTATTTCCGTACGCCCTGAGCCTGTCGAAGGGTCAGAGCAGGTGCTTGACGCCGTCCTGCTCGCCCTTGAGTTCGTCCAGCGTCTTGTTGATGCGTTCCTGGCTGAAGGCGTCGATCTCCAGGCCCTCGACCAGCTTGTACTCGCCGCCTTCGCAGGTGACGGGGAAACCGAACATGACGTCCTTGGGAATGCCGTACTGGCCGTCCGACGGGATGCCCATGGTGACCCACTTGCCGTTCGTGCCCAGCGCCCAGTCGCGCATGTGGTCGATGGCGGCGTTGGCGGCCGAGGCGGCCGACGAGGAACCGCGGGCCTCGATGATGGCGGCGCCGCGTTTGCCGACGGTGGGCAGGAAGGTGTTGGCGTTCCACTCCTGGTCGTTGATCATCTTGGCGACGCTTTCACCATTGATGGTGGCGAAACGGTAGTCGGCATACATGGTGGGCGAGTGGTTGCCCCAGACCGTGAGTTTTTCGATGTCGGCCACGGCCTTGCCGGTTTTGGCGGCGAGCTGGCTGGCTGCGCGGTTGTGGTCCAGGCGCAGCATCGCGGTGAAGTTCTTGCGTGGCAGGTCCGGTGCGCTTTTCATTGCGATGTAGGCATTAGTGTTGGCCGGGTTGCCGACCACCAGTACCTTGACATTGCGGCTGGCAACCGCATTGAGCGCCTTGCCCTGGGCGGTGAAGATGGCGCCGTTGACGGCCAGCAGTTCGGCACGTTCCATGCCGGGGCCGCGCGGGCGCGAGCCAACCAGCAGCGCGTAGTCGGCGTCCTTGAAGGCCTTCATCGGATCATCGTAGGCCTGCATGCCCACCAGCAACGGGAAGGCGCAGTCGTCGAGCTCCATCATCACGCCCTTGAGCGCCTTTTGCGGGCCTTCGACCGGGACTTCCAGCAATTGCAGGATCACCGGCTGGTCCTTGCCCAGCATTTCGCCGGAGGCAATACGGAACAGCAGCGCGTAGCCGATCTGGCCGGCGGCCCCTGTAACGGCGACACGGACGGGTTTTTTGCTCATGATGGAAAACTCCAGGAAAGTTGTGAATCGATGGAATGCGCCGCTGGAAGCTCCCGGAAAAGCGTGTGAACTGCGTCACTGCGGGGCCGGCTTTGCGTGGGTTCAGCCGGGCATTTTACGCTCGAAAACCCGGGGGCGTCAATTTGTCTTATGTCTTATATAAGATATGATTGGGCCTCACCACCCCACCCCGCCCATGGCCGCCCTTCCCCCTTTGCCCGCTGATGATTTTGCCGGTGCCACGCCGGCCTTCAGCCCGCTGTACCAGCAGATCAAGGGTCTGATCCTGCAAAGCCTGCAATCGGGCGAATGGAAGCCGGGCGAAGCCATCCCCTCCGAGATGGACCTGGCCGCGCGTTACCGCGTCAGTCAGGGCACGGTGCGCAAAGCCATCGACGAACTCGCGGCCGACAACCTCGTGGTGCGGCGACAGGGCAAGGGCACCTTTGTGGCCACCCACGCCGAGCAGCATGTGCAGTTCCGCTTCCTCAAGCTGGTGCCCGACAGCGGCACGCCGGGCAGCGAAGGCCCGGCCCAGCGCGACATCATCGACTGCAAACGCGCGCGCGCCAGCGCCGAGATCGCGCGCATCCTGGCGCTGCGCACCGGCGACGCGGTGTTGCATGCACGCCGCGTGCTGAGCTTTGCGGGCATCCCGACCATCCTGGAAGACATCTGGCTGCCGGCCGCGCCGTTCAAGGGGCTGACCGCCGAACGGCTGGCCGATTACCACGGCCCGATGTATGCGCTGTTCGAAACCGAGTTCAACGTGCGCATGGTCCGCGCTGACGAAAAAATACGCGCCGAGCCCGCGTCGGACGGGCGTGAGTTGCTGCTGAAAGTGGCGCCGGGCACACCGCTGCTCAGTGTGGAGCGCATCGCCTACACCTACAACGACGTGCCGATGGAGCTGCGCCGCGGCTACTACCGCACCGACACGCACCACTACCACAACACCCTGAGCTAGGGCCATGGCATTCAAGGGCAACAAGGCCTTCCTGCCCAGCAAGCCCTGCGTGGCCTGCGGCCGCGAGATGAGCTGGCGCAAACGCTGGGCCAGCACCTGGGACGCGGTGAAATACTGTTCCGATGCCTGTCGTGCCGGCAAATCCGGCGCGCAAAACCTCAGGCAGGACCGGGTTAAGCACTGACACCATAAATACCAAGCAGTCACAATTTAGAATGATTGGTATGGAATTGAAACCGTGTCGTCACCTCGTGCTGGTCCTGGGCGACCAGCTCGACGAGTCTTCTGCCGCCTTTGACGGCTTCGATGCCGCACAGGACGTGGTGCTGATGATCGAGGCCAGCGAGGAGTCCACCCACGTCTGGTCGCACCAGGCCCGCACGGTGCTGTTTCTTTCCGCGATGCGCCACTTTGCGCAAACCCTGATGCAGCGCGGCTGGGCGCTATGCTACCGGGCGCTGGATCAGCAGGCCGACGCCACCCTGGCCGACGGCCTGCTGGCCGCCATCGCGCATTACCGGCCACAACGCGTGATCGCCGTGGAGCCGGGTGACCTGCGGGTACGCCAGAGCCTGGACCAGGCGCTCAACACCGGACCGGGTGGCGGCATCGAATGGCGCGAAGACCGTCATTTTCTTTGCAGCCCGGCGCGTTTTCGCCAGTGGGCCGGGCAATCGGCCAGCCTGCGCATGGAATTTTTCTACCGGACCATGCGCCAGCACTACCAGGTGCTGATGAAAGACGGCAAGCCCGAGGGCGGGCAATGGAACTACGACGCCGACAACCGCAAGGGTTTCGGCCGGGCCGGCCCGCAGAACGTGCCCCGGCCCCTGGTGTTCGCGCAGGACGACATCACACGCGAGGTCATCGCACTGGTGGGCCGGCTGTTTGCCGGCCATCCCGGCGACCTGCAGCGCTTCAACTGGCCGGTCACGCGGACGCAGGCGCTGGAGGCATTGGCCGACTTTGTGGAACACCGCCTGCCCCACTTCGGCGCCCACCAGGACGCGATGTGGACGCACCTGGACTTCGGCTGGCATGCGCTGCTGTCGAGTTCGCTGAACCTCAAGCTGCTGAACCCGCTGGAGGTGATCCACGCGGCCGAGCAGGCCTGGCGCGAGCGCGGCCTGGACCTGGCCAGCGTCGAGGGTTTTATCCGCCAGGTGCTGGGCTGGCGCGAGTTCATGCGCGGCGTGTACTTCCTGGACATGCCGGGCCTCAAGACGGACAACCACTTCGACCACCACCGGCCCTTGCCGGCCTGGTACTGGACCGGCGAGACCCGCATGAACTGCATGCGCCAGTGCCTGGGCCAGACGCTGGCCAACGGCTACTCGCACCACATCCAGCGCCTGATGGTCACCGGCATGTTCGGCATCACCGCCCAGATCCAGCCACAAGCCTTGTGCGACTGGTACCTGGCGGTGTACGTCGATGCGGTTGAATGGGTGGAACTGCCCAACACCGCCGGCATGGCGCTGTTTGCCAACGGCGGGCGTTTCACCTCCAAGCCCTATGTGGCCAGCGGCGCTTACGTCAAACGCATGAGCAACTATTGCAGCGGCTGCAGTTACGAGCCGGAAACGCGGGTCGGACCCAGCGCCTGTCCGATGACCACGCTGTACTGGAATTTCCTGGACCGGCACGAGTCGGCCTTCGCCAGCAACCCCCGCACCGCGCTGATGGTGAAGAACCTGCAACGCATGAGCGCCGAGGACAGGCGGGCGGTGAAGGCGCAGGCTGCGCAGATGCTGGCCAAACTCGACGAGTTGTAAACATCGTGTCAGCTTCGCACTTCATTTCACGCCAAGTGCCTTCACCGGACAGCCCGGCACGGTTTTTCCGAGAAAATAGTCCGGGCATGCAGCCTGCGGAACCGGATCGATGTTGCATTGCAATAGAATTCACATGTTTTTACTTGCAAGTGCAAGGCAGTTACCAGGCAGTTACCAGACCTCCCACGAAAGCCAAAAAATGACAGAGCTGGCATCCAAACAGCGTCCCAAGCGGCCCGAGTTCCGCAACATCAACGCCTTCAAGGACCTGACCACCTACCGGATGACGCCGGCGGCCTGGGTCTCCATCCTGCATCGTGCCAGCGGCGCCATCATGTTTGTGCTGATGCCTTTCATCATCTGGATGTTCGACACCTCGATCTCCTCGGAGTTGTCCTTCGAGCGCTTCAAGGCCGCCTTCAACATCGGCATGCTGGGCCTGCCGGGCTTTGTCTGGAAGCTGGTCGCGCTGGCGCTGATCTGGGCCTACCTGCACCACTTCATTGCCGGCCTGCGCCATCTGTATATGGACGTCACCCACAGCCTGAGCAATGAGTTCGGCAAAAGCACCGCGCTGATCACGCTGGCCCTGAGCATCCTGCTGACGCTGGTGCTGGGCGCCAAGCTGTTCGGTCTCTACTGACAAGAAGGAGCAAGACATGTCTGTGAACTACGGCTCCAAGCGCCTCGTTGTCGGCGCCCACTACGGCACACGTGACTGGCTGGCGCAGCGCGTCACCGCCGTCCTGATGGCCCTTTTTACCGTCCTGCTGCTGGCCCAGGTCCTGTTCAGCAAGGGCGCCATCGGCTACGACCAGTGGGCCGGCATCTTCTCGGCGCAATGGATGAAGGTGCTGACCTTCACCGTCATCCTCGCCATGCTTTATCACGTCTGGGTCGGCATGCGCGACATCTGGATGGACTATGTCAAGCCCGTGTGGCTGCGCCTGTCGCTGGAAGTGGCCACCATCGTCTGGCTGCTGGCCTGCGCCGGCTGGGGCATCCAGGTGTTGTGGCGCCTGTAACCCGAGAGCCTTCAAGCCCATCCCGGCTGCACCCGACCACGAGACTTCAATACATCATGACTGCTACCTCCCAGCTTCCCAAACGAAAATTTGACGTGGTGATCGTCGGGGCCGGCGGCTCCGGCATGCGCGCCTCGCTGCAACTGGCGCGTGCCGGCCTCAACGTCGCCGTGCTGTCCAAGGTGTTCCCGACCCGCTCGCACACCGTCGCGGCCCAGGGCGGCATCGGCGCCTCGCTCGGCAACATGTCCGAGGACAACTGGCACTACCACTTCTACGACACCGTCAAGGGTTCCGACTGGCTCGGCGACCAGGATGCGATCGAGTTCATGTGCCGCGAAGCACCCAAGGTCGTGTACGACCTCGAGCACATGGGCATGCCTTTCGACCGCAACCCGGACGGCACGATTTACCAGCGTCCCTTCGGCGGCCATACCGCCAACTACGGTGAAAAGCCGGTGCAGCGCGCCTGCGCCGCCGCCGACCGCACCGGCCACGCGATGCTGCACACGCTGTACCAGCAGAACGTCAAGGAAAAAACCAGCTTTTTCGTCGAATGGATGGCGCTGGACCTGATCCGCGACGCCGACGGCGACGTCGTCGGTGTCTCCGCGATTGAAATGGAAACCGGCGACGTCCACATCTTCGAAGCCAAGACCACCATGCTGGCCACCGGTGGCGCCGGCCGCATTTTTGCCGCATCGACCAATGCCTTCATCAACACCGGCGACGGCCTGGGCATGGCGGCGCGTGCCGGCATCCCGCTGGAAGACATGGAGTTCTGGCAGTTCCACCCGACCGGCGTGGCCGGCGCCGGCGTGCTGCTGACCGAAGGCTGCCGCGGTGAAGGCGCGATCCTGCGCAACAGCGACGGCGAGCGTTTCATGGAGCGTTATGCGCCCACGCTGAAGGACCTGGCGCCGCGCGACTTCGTCTCGCGCTCGATGGACCAGGAGATCAAGGAAGGCCGCGGCTGCGGCCCGAACAAGGACTACATCCTGCTGGACATGACGCACCTGGGCGTGGACGCCATCATGAAGCGCCTGCCTTCGGTGTTCGAGATCGGCCACAACTTCGCCAACGTCGACATCACCAAGGAACCGATCCCGGTGGTGCCGACCATCCATTACCAGATGGGCGGCATCCCGACCAATATCCACGGCCAGGTGGTCACGCAGGATGCCAACAACCAGAGCCAGGTGGTCAACGGCCTGTACGCGGTGGGCGAATGTTCCTGCGTCAGCGTGCACGGCGCGAATCGCCTGGGCACCAACTCGCTGCTGGACCTGCTGGTCTTCGGCAAGGCTGCCGGCAACCACATTGTTCAGTACGCCAAGAGCACCAGCCACAAGCCGCTGCCCGCCGATGCGGCCGACAAGACCCTGGCCCGCATCGCGCGCCTGGACAACGCCACCGGCGGCGAATACGCGCAGGACGTGGCCAATGATTTGCGCGCTGCCATGCAGCAGCATGCCGGCGTGTTCCGCACCCAGGCCATCCTCGATGAAGGCGTGACAAAAATTGCCGCGATGCGCGAGCGCGTGGCCAACATCGGCCTGAAGGACAAGTCCAAAATCTTCAACACCGCCCGCATCGAGGCGCTGGAAGTCGAGAACCTGATCGAGGCCGCGCAGGCCACCATCGTGTCGGCCGCCGCCCGCAAGGAAAGCCGCGGCGCGCACTCGGTGGACGACTACGGCGACACGCCCGAGCACCCGAACGGCCGCAACGACACCGACTGGCACAAACACACGCTGTGGTACAGCGAAGGCAACCGCCTGGGCTACAAGCCGGTGCAGATGAAACCGCTGACC
>PNNC01000032.1 GCA_013824015.1 Polaromonas sp. | reverse complement strand
AGGCTTTTTTCCTGGGTGATGGCGTTCTGCGCGAGTTTGGCGGCGCGGATGAAGCGCCCGGCCATCAGGTGCGACAGCGCGTCCATGAAGGCCGCGTACATCGCCCGCTCCTTTTGCTGGGCACGCCAGCGACGCGCTTCGGCCGGCAGCGAAAACACCGCCGACGACGCGCGCAGCGCCACATACAGCAGCATGAACAGGCCGGCCAGCAGCAGCACCAGCAGGTTGAAGGAGATGTCGATGCGGTGCGGCGGCCAGAACAGCGTGACCACCGCCTGGTTGTTGCCGGCGACCAGCGCCACCGCCACCGCGATGCCGAACAGGGCCAGGAGCCAGAGTGCGCTGCGCATGAAAGTCGCCCGCCTAACGGCCCGCCGCTGCCGTAGCCAGCGCCGCCAGGGTCTCGTCCAGGCGCGGCAGTTCGCTGGATTTCATCTGTGTCTGCACCTGCTGCAGCAACTGGCCGGCCGCCTGCGTCCTGCGCGAGGCCGGGTCGAAGTACTTGCCCAGCATGGCCGATGCGCTGGCCAGGTCGGCGCGTGCGCTGGCGGTCTGCCGTGACAGCAGGCCCAGCCGCGCATTGAGCAGCTTGAGCTTGAGGTTCTCGCGCAGGAAGAACGATTGTTCAGGCGCCAGCAGGGCGGCGTCGGGCTGGTCGATGCGGCTGACGCGGAGCAGGTTGCGGGCCTCGTCACGCACGCCCTGCCAGGTGTGGTCCCACCAGGCGCGCAAGGCGAGCCGGTCGAGCAGCAGGCGCGCCGGGTTGCCGGACGGTTCGGCCGCGGAAGCCGCGCGGGCCGGCGCGGGCGCGACGCTGCTGGCGCGCGTGTTGCTGGCCACCGGCATCGCATTGGCCAGCGGCAATTCGTCGACCAGTCGCGTCAGTTCGTCGAGCTTGAGCAGCAGGCCGGGCACATCGGTCACGGTGGTGGCCTTGATACGTTCGACGTCGCGCGCGATCGCGCGCTGCAGCGGGTTCAGGCGCGGCTGGGCGGCGCGCGCCAGCCGCTGGTCGGCCGACTTCAGCGCCGCCAGCATCGGCTCGGCGCTGCCGGTCAGCTGCGCCTGCTGCTGGGCCAGCCGCAGCGCCGACTCCACATCGACCACCAGGTTTTCATCACGCGAGCGCGACAGGCTTTGCATCAGTTCCTCGAGCTGGCTGCGCTGCAGGCTGACCTCGCTGAGCCGGGTCTCGAGCAGGGCCAGCCGCGCCGTCAGCTCGCGCGTGCCGTCCTGGGCCTGGCGCGCCAGCGTACGCGCCTCGATGGCCTGCGCCGTCGAATCGGTGCTGCGGCGGGCCAGCTCTTCCTGGATGTTGCCGAGTTTTTGCCACAACAGCGCGCTCATCACCACGCCGGCGACCGCCACCGCGCCGGTCAGCAGCAGCCAGCGACGGTGGGGATGGGGCGGCGCGGGCGCAGCCACCACCGGCACCAGCGCAGCAGGCGCGGGCACGGCAGGAGAAAGGGGTTCGCTGTCGCTCATGGTTGTATCGATTCTATCGAGGCCACGATGTCCGCCAGCGTCGGGCGTGACTCGGCAACAACACCCCAGCCGGCGGCGCGCACGGCGTCGGCGATACGCGGGTGGGTGGCGACCGCGCGCGCGCGCGACCAGTCGGCCGGCGGCAGGTGGCCGACCGCCTCGGAACTGCTGAACAGCCAGACCGAACCATCGCTGGCGGCGTCGCTCAGGGTCTGGCGCTGCTGCGCGCTGAACTGCGGCGCGCTGCGCCGGTACACCGCGACAAATTCAGGCAGCGCGCCGGCCGCCGCCAGTTGCCGCGCCAGCCAGTCGCGCCCGGCGCCACCGGCCGGCTCGGCGCCGGCGCTTTGGCCGCGCACGATCAGCACACGTTTGCCCTGCCAGTGGCGATCGGCGACCACCGCCCACAAGGCTTCTGAATCAAATTGCCCGGCCTCGGCCGCCGGCGCATCAATCTGCGCGGCCGGCACGCCGGCCGCGCGCAGGGCAGCCACCGTTCCGGGGCCGGGCGCCAGGTAGCGCAGGTTCTCATTAGCTATCAAATCAATAGCTTGATCCCCATGTCCGGCATGGGCTGGAGCCCGATTCGACCCAAAAAAGGCGGTCACCGCATTGGCGCTGACAAACATCAGCGCGGCATAACTGTCGATCTCGCGCCAGGCCTGCTGCAGGGCCGGCGACAGCGGCAGCGCCTCGATCGTGATCAGCGGCAGCGCCTCGGCCTGCAGCCCACGCTGTGTCAGCGCGGCGACCCAGCTTTCGGCATCGCGCGCGGGCCGGGTGACGATGACGCGCGGGGAACTCAACGGGGGCTCAAGAATTGGCGGCCCAGACCGCACCGCCGGCGCGCAGCGCGGCGGCGACCTGTTCACCCAGCGCCTCGGCCTCGGCAAAACTCGTCACGGCGGCGCGCTGGTCGGCGCGCACCAGCGGCGCGCCAGCCACCCCCTGGCCGTCGACGCCCGGCTCACCCCAGGCGGCTTCCAGCCGCATCTGCGCGGACTGCGGCGCACGGATAAATGCGGCCAGCGGCATCGAGCAGCTGCCGCCCATGGCGCGCGAGACCGTGCGTTCGGCCGTCACCGCCAGCCAGGTCGGCTGGTGCGCCAGGCCGGCCAGCGCCGTCAGCAGGTCCTGCCGGTCGGCGCGCACCTCGATGCCAAGCGCACCCTGCCCGGCCGCCGGCAACATCTGCTCCGGCTCGAAGGCGTGGCGGATGCGCGAAGCCAGCCCCAGGCGTTTGAGGCCGGCGGCAGCCAGCACGATGGCCTGGTACTGGCCTTCGTCGAGCTTGCGCAGGCGGGTGTCGAGGTTGCCGCGCAGCGGTTCAATCCTCAGGTCGGGGCGCAGGTGTTTGAGCAGCACCAGGCGGCGCAGGCTGGAAGTGCCGACGACGGCGCCCGGCGGCAGTTCATCCAGCGAGGAGAAATCATTGGACACCAGCGCGTCGCGCGGGTCCTCGCGCTCGAGCACGCAGGCCAGCGCAAAACCATCCGGCAGGTCCATCGGCACATCCTTGAGCGAATGCACCGCGATGTCGGCGCGGCCGTCGATCAGCGCGGTCTCGAGCTCCTTGACAAACAGGCCCTTGCCACCGACCTTGCTGAGCGAGCGGTCCAGGATCTGGTCGCCCAGCGTGGTCATGCCCAGCAGTTCGACCTGCCAGCCCAGACGTGTTTCCAGCAGCGCCTTGACATGTTCGGCCTGCCACAGCGCCAGCCGGCTTTCGCGCGTGGCAATCACCACGCGAAGGGAGTTGGAAGAATCTGCGGACACTCGTTACCTGTTCGTATCTGGGGGGGGTTCACGGATGCTAGCATGCTGCACTGCAATACAGAGCCAACAACAAGGGGAACCCATGGTGACGACGGCGCGTGTAAAACCTTCCCGCGACCTGCCTGCGGAGGCGGCGGACCATCAGCGTCCGCGCGCGCGGGCCAAGGACAACGAGCGGCCGCTGGTCGAGGACATCCGCCTGCTGGGCCGCATTCTCGGCGACGTGATCCGCGAACAGGAAGGTGTGGCCGCCTACGAATTGATCGAGGAGGTGCGCAAGCTCTCGGTGACCTTTCGCCGCGATGCCGACACCGAGGCCGACAAGGCCCTGAAAAAACTGCTCAAGGGCCTGTCCGGCGACCAGACCGTCAGCGTGATCCGCGCCTTCACCTACTTCAGCCACCTGGCCAACCTGGCCGAGGACCGGCACCACATCCGGCGCCGCGCCATCCATGAACGCGCCGGCGACACCCAGGAAGGCAGCATCGAGGTGGCGCTGTCGCGGCTGCGCTGGGCCGGCATCTCGCCCAAAACCATCTCGGCCACGCTGGCCCATGCCTATGTGTCGCCGGTGCTGACGGCGCACCCGACCGAGGTGCAGCGCAAAAGCATTCTGGACGCCGAACGCGACATCGCGCAGTTGCTGACGGCGCGCGACGAAATCAAGTCCCACGCGCTGGCGGTGAATGCCAGCCGCGACGCGCTGACGCCACGGGAACTGGCCGCCAACGAAGCCCAGCTGCGCGCGCGCGTGATGCAGCTCTGGCAAACGCGGCTGCTGCGCTTCACCAAGCTCACCGTCGCCGACGAGATCGAAAACGCGCTCAGTTATTACGAGTCGACCTTTCTGCGCGAAATCCCCAAGCTCTACGCCGACCTCGAGCGCGCCCTCGGCAGCCAGCCGGTGCACAGTTTCCTGCGCATGGGCCAGTGGATAGGCGGCGACCGCGACGGCAACCCGAACGTCAGCGCCGACACGCTGGAATACGCGCTGCGCCGCCAGTCCGAAGTGGCGCTGCGCCACTACCTGACCGAGGTGCATTACCTGGGCGGCGAGCTGTCGCTGTCGGCCATGCTGGTGGACTTCACGCCCGAGATGCGGGGCCTGGCTGAACGCTCACCGGACATCAACGAACACCGGCTCGACGAGCCCTACCGCCGCGCGCTGACCGGGGTGTATGCGCGCCTGGCCGCCACCCTGAAAGACCTGACCGGCCGCGACGCCGCGCGCCATGCGGTGGCGCCGCAGAACGCCTACCTGCAGGCGGAAGACTTCCTGGCCGACCTGCGCATCATCGAGACCTCGCTGCGCGCCAACCATGGCGCGGCCCTGGTGGCGCAGCGCCTGCACCCGCTGATGCGCGCGGTGGAAGTGTTCGGCTTCCACCTGGCCACGGTGGACCTGCGGCAAAGTTCGGACAAACACGAGGAAGTGATCGCCGAGCTGCTGGCCGTGGCGCGCATCGAGCCGAAGTATTCCAGCCTCGACGAAGCGGCCAAACGCGAACTGCTGCTGTCGCTGCTCAACGACGCCCGGCCGCTGCGCGTGGTGGGCGCCGCCTATTCGGACCATGCGCGCGGTGAGATCGCGATCTTCGAATCGGCCAAACGCATGCGGCAGCTTTTTGGCACGCAGGCGATCCGCCACTACATCATCAGCCACACCGAAACCGTCAGCGACCTGCTCGAGGTGCTGCTGCTGCAAAAGGAAGTCGGGCTGATGCGCGGCACGCTGGATCAGCGGGCCTCCCATGACCTGATCGTGGTGCCGCTGTTCGAGACGATCGAAGACCTGCGCAACGCCGCGCCCATCATGCGCGAGTACTACGCGCTGCCCGGCATCGCGCAGCAGGTCAAGCGCAGCGGCGGCGAGCAGGACATCATGCTGGGCTACTCGGACAGCAACAAGGACGGCGGCATCTTCACCAGCAACTGGGAGCTGTACCGCGCCGAGATTGCGCTGGTCGAGCTGTTCGACCAGCTCGCCAATTCGCACGACATCCAGCTGCGCATGTTCCACGGCCGCGGAGGCACCGTTGGCCGCGGCGGCGGCCCGAGTTACCAGGCGATCCTGGCACAGCCACCCGGCACGGTGCGCGGGCAGATCCGCCTGACTGAACAGGGCGAGGTGATCGGCTCCAAATACGCGAACCCCGAGATCGGCCGGCGCAACCTGGAAACCCTGGTCGCCGCCACGCTGGAAGCCACGCTGCTGCAGCCGACCAAACCCGCCACCAAGGCGTTTCTGCAGGCGGCCGCCGGGCTGTCGCAGGCCAGCATGGCGGCCTACCGCGCGCTGGTCTACGAGACCCCCGGCTTCACCGAGTATTTTTTCAGCGCCACGCCCATCCGCGAGATCGCCGAACTCAACATCGGTTCGCGCCCGGCCTCGCGCAAGGCCTCGCAGAAGATCGAGGACCTGCGCGCGATTCCCTGGGGTTTCAGCTGGGGCCAGTGTCGCCTGACCCTGCCGGGCTGGTATGGCTTCGGCTCGGCCATCGCGCAGATGCTGGACGCCGGCGGCACGCCGGCCAGCCGCAAGGAAGCGCTGGCGCTGCTGCAGAAGATGTACCGGCAGTGGCCCTTCTTCCGGACCCTGCTCAGCAACATGGACATGGTGCTGGCCAAGAGCGACCTGGCCCTGGCCTCACGGTATGCCGAACTGGTCGGCGACGTGCGCCTGCGCAAGAAGATCTTCAGCGCGATCGAGGCCGAATGGCATCGCACCGCCGAAGCGCTGAGCCTGATCACCGGCGACAAACAGCGGCTGGCGGGCAATGCCTCGCTGCAGCGCTCGATCAGGCACCGCTTCCCCTACATCGATCCGCTGCACCACCTGCAGGTCGAGCTGGTGCGGCGCTACCGCGAGGGCAAGGCCGACGAACGGGTGCAGCGCGGCATCCACATCTCGATCAACGGGATTGCGGCAGGATTGCGCAACACCGGCTGAACGATCCCGGGGTGCTACAAATTCAATAGCTGGCTGCCTTTGCCCCGTAAGGGCCAACGGCCAGAAACACGTCGCCGGGCGCGTGCCGTCCCGGCCGCGCAGGCCTTGCGCCCGCCACACTGTAGGCGCCGTCCTATGCCAACACCAGCGCCATCCGATGGCGCTGCGCTGCGCTGCTGTCTAAGCTCAAAACAACATCGAAGGACGCGCCGGCATCGTGCTGCGCGGCGTCGGTCATGGCTACCCCCGGAGCTCACCATCATGAATACATTCAGGTTCGGGACAGATACGTCCCAGGGCGAAGCAGACCCGGTGTCCACCGACGCCACCGAGCTGGCTTCCCACATGAGCCACTGCGCCAGTTCGCACAGCCGCTTCTTTTTTGTGCATTCGGCCATGCAGTCGGCACACGGCGTGCTCAGCCCGCGCATCGTGACGGTCGCCGCCCTTGCCGGCCTGGCCAGCCTGGCCCTGGTCCTGGCCATCGCGGCATGAGGGCGTGAAAACGGCCGTCATCCACCGCCTGGAGACCCTCACCCCCTACGCCAGGAAGATACTGCTCGATCGCCACGGCGAGATACAGCAACCGATACGCGCCGAACTGTTCGGCGCGCATCGCTTTGAACAGCATGGCCGCAGCCTGGCGCGCGCGCAGACCGTCCGTGCCGGCGACAGCCCGGCGCGCGGACCGCTGTTTTTCCCCCGGGTCCAGGAAAACATCAGCCGCCTGCGCGAAGCCTATGACTACATCGCCGTCACCTCCCGGCGCGGCCATTACGTCACGCCGGCCGCCGAGTGGCTGCTCGACAACTTCCACCTGATCGAGGCGCAGCTTCAGCAGATCCAGGAAGGCGTGCCGCACCGCTACTACGCCGACCTGCCCAAGCTGGCGGGCAAGCCGCTGGAAGGCCTGCCGCGTGTGTACGGCATTGCCTGGGCCTATGTGGCCCACACCGACAGCGTGCTCGACCCGGTGCTGTTCACCGCCTTCCTGAACGCCTACCAGGAAGTCAGCGAACTCACGCTGGGCGAACTCTGGGCACTGCCGACCACGCTGCGGGTGGTGCTGCTGGAGAACCTGCGCCGCATGGCCGACCGGATCGCCTGGAACAAGGTCGCGCGCGAAGTGGCGCATGCCGCCTGGGATGCGGCCGGGGAGCTGAGCCTGCAGGACCTCGACGAGCTGCACGGCTACATGAAACACCGCGGTCTGGAACGCAGCTACCTGACCCAGCTCTGGCAGCGCATGCCGGGCGAGCGGGCCGATCCCGAGCCACCGCTGCTGGCCTGGACAGAGCGGCATTGCGCCGACGGCCTGGGCCTGATCGGCGAAGCGCAAACCAGCCAGGTCGAGGCCAACCTCACCGTCAGCAACATCATCACCACGCTGCGCCTGATCGGTCAGGTCGAGTGGACCGAGCTGATCGAACCGGTCAGCCACGCCCTGCAGGTGCTGCGCCGCCTGCCCAGCTTTTCCAGCGAAAGCGAGATGACGCGCCAGCAGATCACGCGCGCCATGGAACGGCTGGCGCAGCAAAGCGGCCAGTCCGAACACCAGGTCGCGGAAGCGGTGCTCGCCGCCGCCAGCCGGGGCGGCCTGCCGGACGTGGCACAGACCGCGGGCTACCACCTGATGGGGCCGGGGCGCCCGGCGCTGGAAGCGGCCTTGCAGCCGCCCGGGGCGACCGCCCCAGCGGGTCGCGCCCGCATCAACTGGCGGGCCTGGCGCCTGCCGCTGTACGCCGCCGCCTGGGCCGGCGCCACCGCGCTGGCACTGTACGCGGCGGTTCACCCGACGTCCGGTCTGGGCTGGACCGGCTGGGTGGCCGTGCTGCTGATGGTCTTTCCGGCCTCCGAAGCTGTCGCCGCGCTGATCCACCGGCTGGTGGCCGAGTCGGCCCGCATCCAGCCGCTGGCCCGGCTCGATTTCACGGCAGGCATCCCCGCCGAGCACCGTGTGCTGGTGGTCATGCCCTGCATGCTGGCCTCGCCGTCGTCCAACAGCGAACTGGCGCACCGGCTGTCCCTGCACTGGCTGGCCAGCCGGGAACCCGAGGCGCAGTTTGCGCTGCTGACCGACTGGATCGATGCAGATTCGGAACACCTGCCCGGCGACCAGGCCCTGCTCGACGACGCGCTGGACAAGGTCCGCGCGCTGAACCGCAGCTACCCGGCCGCCGAAGGCGCACCCACGCGTTTTATCCTGCTGCATCGACCCCGCCACTGGTGCACCACCGAAGGCCGCTGGATAGGCTGGGAACGCAAGCGCGGCAAACTGGAACTGCTGCTGCGGCAGATCGTCGACGGCAGCGTGCCCCGGTTCGCCCCGGTCGGCCCGGACATGCGCCTGGCCGACGGCCTGCGTTATGTGCTGACGCTGGACAGCGACACCGGCCTGCCGGCCGGCTCCCTGCGCGAGCTGGTGTCCATCGCGGCACACCCGCTCAATGCGCCGCAGATCGACCCGGTGCGGCGCCGTGTGTTTGCCGGCTACGGCATCCTGCAGCCGCGCGTGGTGACCCCGTTGCCGACGCCGGAGGAACGCTCGCCCTTCCACGCGATGTTTGCCGGCCAGGGCGGGCTCGATCCCTACAGCAGCGGTGTGTCCGATCTGTACCAGGACCTGTTCGGCATGGGCAGCTTCACCGGCAAGGGCCTGCTGCATGTGCAGGCGGTCCATGCGGTGCTGGACCGCCGCCTGCCCGACGGCGCCGTGCTGAGCCACGACCTGCTCGAAGGCAGCATAACGCGCTGCGGCTACGTGGGTGACGTGGTGCTGATGGAAGAACACCCGCACCACGCTGGTGTCGCCGCTTCGCGCGTGCATCGCTGGACCCGCGGCGACTGGCAGTTGTTGCCGCTGATGCTGCATGCAGGTCGCTTCGGCATCGACACGCTGGGCCTGTGGCGCATGGCCGACAACCTGCGCCGCTCGCTGATTGCGCCGGCCAGCGTGCTGCTGCTGGTCTGGGTCATCGCCACCCAGGCGGTGCCGCTGGCCACGGCGCTGGCCTGTGTGGTCGCGGCGCTGCTGGCCGGCCCGCTGATGGGTGCGCTGGCAGGCCTGGTGCCGACGCGGCGCGGCATCGCCTGGCTGCATTTCTTCGACGTCGGCGTGCGCGATGTGCTGCGCGGCCTGGCGGCCACCGCCTGGCAGTTCAGCCAGCTGTTTGCGCAAGCGGCCGTGATGCTGGACGCCATCGTGCGCGCGCTCTGGCGCATGACGGTGAGCCGGCGCAAGCTGCTCGAATGGACCACCGCCGCCCAGCTCCAGGCGTCGGCGCGTTACAGCCTGCCGGCCTTTTTGCGCAACCACCGCGCCAGCTCGGTGCTGTGCCTGCTGCTGGCGCTGGCGGCCTGCTGGAGCCCCTACCCCTGGGCCGGGCCGGCGCTGTTCCTGCTCTGGGCGCTGGCGCCCTTTCCGGCGTGGTGGGGCAGCGTTCCCGCAGCAGCAAAACAGCCGCTGGCGGACGATGACCGCGCCTACCTGACAACACTGGCGCAACAGACCTGGCAGTTTTTCGACCGCTGCGTGGTGGCGGAGGACAACCACCTGCCGCCCGACAACCTGCAGATGGAGCCGGAAGCCACCATTGCGCACCGCACCTCGCCGACCAACATCGGCATGTACCTGCTGGCGGTCGCCTGCGCACGCGAGTTCGAATGGATTTCCACCGCCGAGCTGATCCGCCGCCTGGAAGCCACACTGGCCACGGTCGATCGACTGCCCAAACACCGGGGCCACCTGCTGAACTGGTACGACACCCGCACGCTGGAAGTGCTGGCGCCGGCCTATGTCTCCACCGTGGACAGCGGCAACCTTGCCGGCCACCTGCTTGCCGTGGCCCAGGCCGCGCGGCAGTTGCGCACGCGCGAAAACACCCCGGCCGACCAGATGGCCAGCCTGGACAGCATTGCCGCGCGCTGCGACAGCCTCTGCATGGCGATGGACTTCAGCGGCCTGTACAACCCCAAGCGCCATCTTTTCCACATCGGCCTGCGCGTGCATGAACACGCACTCGATGCCAGTTATTACGACCTGATGGCCTCCGAGTCGCGGCTGACCAGCTTTCTGGCGATTGCCAAGGGCGACGTGCCGCGGCGCCACTGGCAGGCGCTGGGCCGCAGCTTCCTGACGGTCGGCATCACGCCGGGGCTCAAGTCCTGGTCGGGATCGATGTTCGAGTACCTGATGCCCGCGCTGGTCATGTGTGAACCCGACCAGGGCCTGCTGCACATCTCGGGGCTGGCGGCGGTGATGGAGCAGCAGGCCTTCGGCCGCGCGCAGCAATTGCCCTGGGGCGTGTCCGAGTCGGCCTACTTCGGTCAGGACCACACGCTGGCCTACCAGTATTCGCCATTCGGGGTGCCGCGCCTGGCGCTGCGCCGCACACCGCCGGGGGACCGGGTGGTGGCGCCCTATGCCAGCGTGATGGCCGCGATGTTCACGCCGCGCGAAGCGGTGGGCAACCTGCGCCAGCTCGAGATGGCCGGGGCGCGGGGTGACTACGGCTTTGTTGATGCGGTTGACTTCACGGTCGCCAGGCAACCGGGCGCGCAGGCCTTCAGCGTGGTCAACACCTTCATGGCGCATCACCAGGGCATGTCCCTGGTGGCGCTGTGCAACCTGCTGTGCCGCGAGGCGCCGCGCCGCTGGTTCTCGTCGGCGCCGCTGATCCAGGCCCACGCGTCGCTGCTGCATGAGAAAACGCCGCGGCAGATCATCAACAGCGCCGACCCGCGCAGCCTGCCCGAGCCGGAAGAGCTGCGTGAAGACGCGCTGTACCACTCGCGCGAGGTCGACCCCGCCGCCTCCGGCTGGCAGCCCACCCAATTGCTGTCCAACGGCCACTACAGCGTGGCCCTGCGCGCCAACGGCGCCGGCGTCAGCCGCTGGCGCGGCAAGAACATCACGCGCTGGCGTGACGACCTGCTGCGCGACGCCTATGGCAGCTTCGTCTACCTGCGCCCGGCCGGGCAGGACCGCATGTCCTCGCTGACCTCGCATCCCGCGCCGCATCCCGACTGGACCTACAAGGCCACCTTCCTGGCCGACCGTGTCGAGTTCCTGGCCACATCGCCGGAGATCGAGGCCACCACCACGGTGCTGGTCAGTCCCGAGGACGATACCGAACTGCGCACGGTGACCCTGCTCAATGTCTCGGCGCACGAAATCACGCTGGACGTGGTGTCCTGTTTCGAGGCGGTGCTGGCCGACCCGCGCGCCGATGAGGCGCACCCGGCCTTTTCCAACCTGTTCATCGCCACCCGCTGGCACGCCCCGTGGCGGGCCCTGATGCTCACGCGCAAGCCGAGGCTGCAGGGCGACCCGGCGATGTCGGTGACCCACTTCCTGGCCGCCGCAGACGCCAATGTGCGCTCCGCCCATGCCATCACCGACCGCCGGTCCTTTCTTGGCCGCAACCGCCTGGCGTCGCAGCCGGCGCTGCTGGCGGAAGCCACGCAGGACGGCGAGGCGCCGATGAACGGGCTGGACCCGGTGGCCGGCCTGTGTATCCGGATCCGGATTGCCGCGGGCGACATGGCACGCCTGAGCTTTGCCACCGCCGCGGCGGAAAGCAGCGAGGAGCTGGTCGCGCGCATCGACAAATACCTGCAGCCCATGCATGTCGAGCGCGCCACCCGCATGGCCGCCACGCTGGCGCAGGTGCGCCTGCGCGACCTCGGTGTGGCGCCCGAGCGCAATGCCGCGCTGCAGGACATCAACACCGCGCTGATGTACACCGCCACCCGGCCGCAGACCGAACGCGCGCTGCTCGACCAGCGCCAGCTCTGGCGCTTCGGCCTGTCCGGCGACAAACCCATCGTGCTGGTGCGTATCCATTCCAGCAACGGCCTGTCGCTGGTCGATGCGCTGCTGCGGGCCCAGCCGCTGTGGACGTTCGGCGGCCTGGCGGTGGATGTGGTGATCATCAACAGCGAGGTCAATTCCTACCTGATGCCGCTGCAGCGCGACATCCTCGCGCTGCACGACCGCATGCGCCAGCAGTCGGAAAACAGCTTCCCGCGCAACGATGCCGGCGGTTTTTTCCTGCTGCGCGACCACGAAATGGCCGCCTCGGAAAAAGCCGTGCTGGCGGGTCTGGCGCGTTTCATCTTTGTCGCCGACGGGCGCCCGCTGGAGCAGCAGCTCGCCGCGCTCCAGGGCGCCACCGGCCTGCGCCGCCGTGCCGTGCCGGCCGTCCCGCCGGTGCCGAGCGCGGCGCTGGCCGATCCTTCAGCGGCACCGGTCGCCGCCACGCAGTCACCGGCCGGCGAGTTTGACGCCGCCAGTGGCGAGTTCCGCTTCAGTGTGGACCACCAGCACCGTCCGCCGCGGCCCTGGGTCAATGTGATCGCCAATCCCTCGTTCGGCTTTCAGGTGTCGGAAGCCGGCGCGGGCTACAGCTGGGCCGTCAACAGCCGCATGCACCAGCTCACCCCCTGGTCCAATGACCCGCTGCAGGACCCGGCCGGCGAACACTACCTGCTGCAGGACGCCGCCACGCAAAAGCTGCTGGCGCTGACACCCTCGACCGAAAGCGGCTCGGCGCTGCGTTACGGCGTGCGCCACGGCCAGGGTTACACGGTGTTCAGCTGCCGGCATGGCGACCTGCTCGCCGAGACCACCTTCTTTGCGGACCGCAGCGATGCCATCAAGGTGGTGAGCGTCCGGCTGCACAACCAGGGCAGCGAGGCACGGCCGCTGCGCGCCCTGGCCATGCTGGAGTGGCAACTGGGCGGCTCGCGCCAGGAGCGCCGCACCGTGGCCGGCTGGAAAGACCCGAACCAGCCCACGGTGATGGCGCAGCAGCGCGAAAGCCGCGCCGGTTTTGGCGGCAGCACGGCGTTTTTGTCACTGGCGGGCCTGCCCGACCCGCTGCAATGGACCTGTGACCGCAGCGAGTTTTTTGATGTGGCCGGCCGCCTGGTGCTGCCCGAGGTGCTGGGCCAGCAGTCGGGCAACGCGGCCGATCCCTGCGCGGCGCTGGCCGGCAGCTTCACGCTGCAAGCCGGCCAGCAGATGGACTTCGCCTTTTTGCTGGGCCACGCGCCGGATGCCACGCAGGCCGAACAGCTGGCGCGCGACTGGCAGGGCCGCGACCTGGCCGAGGCGCTGGCCGGCGTCAGGCAGTACTGGTCCGGGCTGCTCGGCAAGGTCGAGGTGCAGACGCCCGATCCGCTGTTCGACGCGCTGGCCAACCGCTGGCTGCTGTACCAGACGCTGACATCGCGGTTGTGGTCCAAGGCCGGTTTTTACCAGGCCGGTGGCGCCTTCGGTTTCCGCGACCAGTTGCAGGACGCGATGGCGTTTGCGCTGGTCGAGCCACGCCGCCTGCGCGACCAGATTGTTCTCAACGCCTCGCGCCAGTTCCCCGAAGGTGATGTGCAGCACTGGTGGCACGCCCCGGGCGGCGAAGGCGTGCGCACGCATTTTTCCGACGACCTGCTGTGGCTGCCGTTTGCCTGCGCGCATTACCTCGATGTCACCGGCGACAGCACGCTGCTCGACGAGGACGTGTCCTTCATCACCGGCGCGACGATCCCCGACGGCGCCGAAGACGCCTACTATGCGCCGCAGCCGGGTGGTCAGAGCGCCACGGTGTTCGAGCATGGCGCGCGCGCGATCGACCGCAGCCTGACCACCGGTATCCATGGCCTGCCGCTGATGGGCACCGGCGACTGGAACGACGGCATGAACCGGGTCGGGCACGAGGGCAAGGGCGAGTCGGTATGGCTGGCCTGGTTCCTGTGCGCCGTGGTTGAAAAATTTGCGCCGCTGGCGCAGGCCCGCGGCGAGGGTCCACGGGCGCAGACATGGCTGGACGCCCGCGCCGGCTGGATCGCAGCGCTGCACAGCCACGGCTGGGACGGCGCCTGGTTCCGCCGCGCCTTCTTCGACAACGGCGCGCCGCTGGGCTCCTCGCAGAACGACGAATGCCGCATCGACCTGATCGCCCAGGCCTGGTCGGTGTTGTCCGGTGCGTCCAGCGACGCCTTCACGGTGCCTGCGATGCAGGCCATGAACGAGCAACTGGTGGACAAGCAGGCCGGCCTGCTGCGCTTGCTGACGCCGCCGCTGCAGACCTCGGTCAACAACCCGGGCTACATCCAGGCCTACCCGCCAGGGGTGCGCGAAAACGGCGGCCAGTATTCGCACGCCGGTGTCTGGGCCCTGATGGCGCAGGCGCAGACCGGCGACACCGAAGCCGCCTGGGAAAGTTTCCAGGCGCTGAGTCCGGCCCACCGCAGCCGGCATCCGCTGCGCGGCCCGGCCTACGAACTCGAGCCGTATGTGATGGCCGGCGACGTCTACAGCGCGCCGCCTTATGTGGGCCGTGGCGGCTGGAGCTGGTACACCGGTTCGGCCGCCTGGCTGCACCGTGCGTCGCTCGAGACCCTGCTGGGTCTGAGCGTTCGGCAAGGGGTGTTGTCGCTGTCGCCGCGGGTGCCGGCACACTGGCCCGCTTTTGAAATCACGCTGCGGCTGGAGGCCGAGCAGGTGCTCAGCGTGCGCTGGCAGCGTGACGCTGCGGCAGCGCCCGCCGGCCCTGCGCCGGATCGGGTGCTGGCGGAAGGAGAAGCCGTGCTGCTGTCGGCGCTGCCGCGACAGGCCCGGCTGCTGGTGCGGCCTGCAGTGGTTTGAGGCGCTCCTGATTTGATAGCTGCTCAGCAAGGCGGGACATGGGGCCAGCGCACTTTTGATGCTCAAAAAAACAGGCAGCCGCGGGAACCGCAGCTGGGCCCACTGTGGCGCTGCAGCCACAGGCTTGAGCTGCAGCCGCTTGAGGCGCCCCCCGCAGGCCAGTGGCAAAACCCGCACGTCAGACGCGTCCTACAGCGAAATCGCGTCGGCACAGAGACACTCGTGGGTGATACAAAATGTACGCGCGGTGCGCCAGCCACCGCCCATTCTTGCCAACCTACGTAGATAGAGAGTGACAGGCACCATGGACCAGGCCCTTCAGACGCGCAGCCGCAAAAAGCCCCAGCCCAGCCCGGGCACCCGTGGTTCCCGAAAAAGCCCCGCTGCCGACGCGGCCTCGCAGCTGACGGCGGCGGACGCCGATCTGGCGGAAGCCCGGTCGCGCCAGGTGCTGGCGGCGATGATGGCTTTTGCCGGCGGTGACTTCAAGGCCAGGCTGCCCGCCGACTGGTCCGGCACCGATGGCCGGATTGCTGAAGCCTTCAACCAGGCCATCCGCAATGCCGGACACATCACCTCGGAAGCCGAGCGTGTGCGCACCACCGTCGGCAAGGAAGGACGGCTGTCCCAGCGCATGTCCGCGCCGGGAACGATAGGCGGCTGGGCCGACCAGGTGCAGTCCCTGAACACGCTGATGGACGACCTGGTGCGCCCCACCACCGACATCGCCCGCACCATTGGTGCGGTCGCCAAGGGCGACCTCGGGCAGTCGATGGACCTGCAGGTGGACGGTCGCGCGCTCAAGGGCGAGTTCCTGCGGTCCGCCAAACTGGTCAACTCGATGATCGAGCAGCTGTCGGTGTTCACCTCGGAGGTGACGCGGGTGGCGCGCGAAGTGGGCACCGAAGGCAAGCTCGGCGGCCAGGCCCAGGTCAGGGGTGTGTCCGGCGTCTGGAAAGACCTGACCGACTCGGTCAACCAGATGGCCGGCAACCTGACCGCGCAGGTGCGCAACATCGCCGACGTGACCATCGCCGTGGCCAACGGCGACCTGTCCAAAAAAATCACGGTGGACGTGCGTGGCGAGATCCTGCAGCTCAAGGAAGCGACCAACACCATGGTCGACCAGCTGCGCTCCTTCGCCTCCGAGGTCACGCGGGTGGCGCGCGAGGTCGGCACCGACGGCCGGCTCGGCGGCCAGGCCGTGGTGCCGGGTGTGGCCGGCACCTGGAAGGACCTGACCGACTCGGTCAATTCGATGGCCAACAACCTGACCTCGCAGGTGCGCAACATCGCGACCGTGACCACCGCGGTGGCACGCGGCGACCTGAGCCGCAAGATCACGGTGGACGTCAAGGGCGAGATCCTCGAGCTCAAGGAAACCATCAACACCATGGTGGACCAGCTCAACGGCTTCTCCTCGGAAGTGACGCGGGTGGCGCGCGAGGTCGGCACCGAGGGCAAACTCGGCGGCCAGGCCCAGGTGCCCGGCATCGCCGGCACCTGGAAGGACCTGACCGACTCGGTCAACTCGATGGCCTCGAACCTGACCGGCCAGGTCCGCAACATCGCCGGTGTGGCGACCGCGATTGCCAAGGGCGACCTGTCGTCCAAGATCACGGTGGAGGTCAAGGGCGAGATCCTGGCGCTCAAGGAAACCATCAACACCATGGTGGACCAGCTCAACGGCTTCGCGTCCGAGGTGACCCGGGTGGCGCGTGAGGTCGGCACCGAGGGCAAACTCGGCGGCCAGGCCCAGGTGCCCGGCGTCGCCGGCACCTGGAAGGATTTGACCGACAACGTCAACTTCATGGCCTCGAACCTGACCGGCCAGGTCCGCAACATTGCCGAGGTGACCACCGCGGTCGCCAACGGCGACCTGTCCAAGACCATCACGGTGGACGTCAAGGGCGAAATTCTCGAACTGAAAAACACCATCAACACCATGGTGGACCAGCTCAACGGTTTCGCGTCCGAGGTCACGCGGGTGGCGCGCGAGGTCGGCACCGAGGGCAAGCTCGGCGGCCAGGCCGCGGTGCCCGGTGTCGCCGGCACCTGGAAGGATTTGACCGATTCCGTGAACTTCATGGCGTCGAATCTGACCGGCCAGGTCCGCAACATCGCCGAGGTCACGACCGCCGTGGCGCGCGGCGACCTGTCGAAAAAAATCACCGCCGACGTGCGCGGCGAGATTCTCGAACTGAAGAACACCATCAACACCATGGTGGACCAGCTCAACGGTTTTGCCGGCGAGGTCAGCCGCGTGGCGCGCGAGGTCGGCACCGAAGGCGCGCTCGGTGGCCAGGCCCAGGTGCTGGGCGTGGCCGGCACCTGGAAGGACCTGACCGACAACGTCAATTCGATGGCCTCCAACCTGACGGCCCAGGTGCGCAACATTGCCGACGTGGCGACGGCCGTGGCCAATGGCGACCTGTCCAAGAAGATCACGGTGGACGTCAAGGGCGAGATCCTGGAGCTCAAGAACACCCTGAACACCATGGTGGACCAGCTCAACGGCTTTGCCTCGGAGGTGACCCGCGTCGCACGCGAAGTGGGCACCGACGGCAAGCTCGGCGGCCAGGCCCAGGTGCGCGGCGTCGCCGGCACCTGGAAGGACCTGACCGACAACGTCAACTCGATGGCCAACAACCTGACCGGCCAGGTGCGCAACATCGCCGACGTGACCACCGCCGTGGCGCGCGGCGACCTGTCGCGCAAGATCACGGTGGAGGTCAAGGGCGAGATCCTCGAACTCAAGAACACCATCAACACCATGGTGGACCAGCTCAACGGCTTCGCGTCCGAAGTGACGCGGGTGGCGCGCGAGGTCGGCACCGAGGGCCGGCTCGGCGGCCAGGCCGAGGTGCCCGGTGTCGCCGGCACCTGGAAGGATTTGACCGACAACGTCAACTTCATGGCCTCGAACCTGACCGGCCAGGTGCGCAACATCGCCGACGTGGCCACCGCGATTGCGCGCGGCGACCTGTCGCGCAAGATCACGATGGAAGTCAAGGGCGAGATCCTGCAGCTCAAGCAGACCATGAACACCATGGTGGACCAGCTCAACGCTTTTGCCGGCGAGGTCAGCCGCGTCGCGCGCGAGGTCGGCACCGACGGCAAGCTCGGCGGCCAGGCCGAGGTCGAAGGCGTCGCCGGCACCTGGAAGGATTTGACCGACAACGTCAACTCGATGGCGTCCAACCTGACCGGCCAGGTGCGCAACATCGCCGAGGTCACGATTGCGGTGGCCAACGGCGACCTGTCCAAGAAGATCACGGTGGACGTGCGCGGCGAGATCCTGGAGCTCAAGGAAACCATCAACACCATGGTGGACCAGCTGCGCTCCTTCGCGGCCGAGGTCAGCCGTGTCGCGCGCGAGGTCGGCACCGACGGCAAGCTCGGCGGCCAGGCGCAGGTGCCCGGCGTCGCCGGCACCTGGAAGGATTTGACCGACAACGTCAACTCCATGGCCGACAACCTGACCGGCCAGGTCCGCAACATCGCCGACGTGGCAACCGCGATTGCGCGCGGCGACCTGGGCCGCAAGATCACGGTGGACGTCAAGGGCGAGATCCTGCAGCTCAAGGAAACCATCAACACCATGGTGGACCAGCTCTCGGCCTTCGCGTCTGAAGTCACGCGGGTGGCGCGCGAGGTCGGCACCGAAGGCAAGCTTGGCGGCCAGGCGGCCGTGCCCGGCGTCGCCGGCACCTGGAAGGACCTGACCGACAACGTCAACTCCATGGCGTCCAACCTGACCGGCCAGGTGCGGAACATCGCCGAAGTGACGATTGCGGTGGCCAATGGCGACCTGTCCAAGAAGATCACGGTGGACGTGCGCGGCGAGATCCTGCAGCTCAAGGAAACCATCAACACCATGGTCGAGCAGCTGCGCTCCTTCGCTTCCGAGGTCACGCGGGTGGCGCGCGAGGTCGGCACCGAAGGCCGGCTCGGCGTGCAGGCGGTGGTGCCGGGTGTGGCCGGCACCTGGAAGGACCTGACCGACTCGGTCAACACCATGGGCGCCAACCTGACCTCGCAGGTGCGCAACATCGCCGAAGTGACCACCGCGGTGGCGCGCGGCGACCTGAACCGCAAGATCACGGTGGACGTCAAGGGCGAGATCCTGGAACTCAAGAACACCATCAACACCATGGTGGACCAGCTCAACTCCTTCGCCGGCGAGGTCACGCGGGTGGCGCGCGAGGTCGGCACCGAGGGCAAGCTCGGCGGACAGGCGCAGGTCAGCGGCGTCGGCGGCACCTGGAAAGACCTGACCGACAACGTCAACTTCATGGCCTCCAACCTGACTGAACAGGTGCGCGGCATCGTGAAGGTGGTGACCGCCGTGGCCAACGGCAACCTGACCCAGCGCCTGACGGTGCAGGCCAAGGGCGAGGTGGCGGCGCTGGCCGACACCATCAACGGCATGACCGACACGCTGGCGACTTTTGCCGACCAGGTGACCAACGTGGCGCGCGAGGTCGGCGTCGACGGCCGCCTCGGTGGCCAGGCCAACGTGCCAGGCGCGGCCGGCACCTGGAAAGACCTGACCGGCAACGTCAACCTGCTGGCGGCCAACCTGACGACGCAGGTGCGCGCGATTGCCGAGGTCGCCACCGCCGTGACCAAGGGCGACCTGACACGTTCCATCCAGGTCGATGCCAAGGGCGAGGTGTCCGAACTGAAGGACAACATCAACACCATGATCTCGAACCTGCGCGAGACCACGGAAAGCAACCGCGAGCAGGACTGGCTCAAGACCAACCTGGCGCGTTTCACCGGCATGCTGCAGGGCCAGCGCGAACTCAACACCGTCGGCAAGCTGCTGCTGTCAGAGCTGGCGCTGCTGGTGCATGCCCACCAGGGCACGGTTTACCACTGCACCAGCACCGGCGGCAGGGACGGCGACATGACGCTGCTGTCGAGTTACGCGCAGGCGGCCTCCGTCAAACTGGCGGAAACCATCCGGCTCGGTGAGGGGCTGGTGGGCCAGTGTGCGCTGGAAAAACGCCGCATCCTGATCGCGGAGGCGCCGTCGGACTTTGTCGCGGTGGCCTCCAGTCTCGGCGAGTCGCGGCGCGTCAGCGTGGTGGTCCTGCCGGTGCTGTTCGAGAACGAAACCAAGGCGGTGATCGAGCTGGCCTCGCTGCATCCGTTTTCCACCATCAACCTCAACTTCCTGGACCAGCTCGCGCTCAACATCGGCGCGGTGTTCAACACCATCGAGGCGACCATGCGCACCGAGGGCCTGCTGACCCAGTCGCAACAGCTGACGGTGGAGCTGCAGTCGCGCCAGAGCGAGCTGCAGCAGACCAACGAGGAGCTGGGCACCAAGGCGCGCCTGCTGGCCGAACAGAACGCCGAGGTCGAACGCAAGAACCGCGAGGTCGAGCAGGCGCGCGGGGCGCTGGAAGAAAAGGCGTCGGAGCTGGCGCTGACGTCCAAGTACAAATCCGAGTTCCTGGCCAACATGTCGCATGAGTTGCGCACGCCACTGAACTCCATCCTGATCCTGAGCCAGCAACTGGCCGAAAACGCGCCCGGCACGCTGTCGCCCAAACAGGTGGAGTTTTCGCGCAACATCAACTCGTCCGGCAGCGACCTGCTGCACCTGATCAACGACATTCTCGACCTGTCCAAGATCGAATCCGGCACGGTCACGGTGGAGGTCGAGGAAATTTCCTTCGCCGGCCTGCGTGACAACATCGACCGCAACTTCCGCCATGTGGCCGAGGCCAAGAACCTGCCCTTCCATATCCGCTTCTCCGACGACCTGCCGCGCTCCATGGACAGCGATCCCAAGCGCCTGCAGCAGGTGCTCAAGAACCTGCTGTCCAACGCCGTCAAGTTCACCTCGCAGGGCCAGGTGGAGGTGCGTGTCGGCCTGGCCACCGAAGGCTGGAGCGCCGATCATCCGGTGCTGAGCCAGGCCCAGCAGGTGGTGGCCTTCGCGGTCGAGGACACCGGCATTGGCGTCGCGCCGGAAAAGCAGCGCCTGATTTTCGAGGCTTTCCAGCAGGCCGACGCCGGCACCTCACGCAAGTACGGCGGCACCGGCCTGGGCCTGGCCATCAGCCGCGAACTGGCGGTGCTGCTGGGCGGCGAAATCCGCCTGAACAGCGTGCACGGCCAGGGCAGCTGTTTCACGCTGTACCTGCCGCTGCACTATGTGGGTTCGGACGGCGCGGCGGTGCTGCCAACCGGGGCCGCAACGGCCGACAGTCCGCGGTCGGTCACGGCCCTGCCCGCAGCCCGCGAGGAAACCATCGCCGATGACCGTGACAGCATCGCCAGCGGCGAACCGGTGCTGCTGATCGTCGAGGACGACCCGCACTACGCGCGCATCCTGCTGGGACTGGCGCGCGACAAGGGCTTCAAGGGGATTGTCGCGACGCGCGGCGCCCACGGCCTGGTGCTGGCGCGCCAGTACCGCCCGGCGGCCATCTCGCTGGACATCTTCCTGCCCGACATGCTGGGCTGGACCGTGCTGAACCAGCTCAAGCTGGACCCGGCCACGCGCCACATCCCGGTACAGATCGTGACACTGGAAGAAGAGCGCCAGCACGGGCTGTCGCGCGGCGCCTTCGCCTACCTGGTCAAGGAACCCACCACCACCAGCCTCGAAGCGGCCTTTGAACGCATCCGGGAGTTCACCGAGCCACGGACCAAACGCCTGCTGGTGGTGGAAGACAACGACATCGAGCGCAATGCCGTGCTGGAGCTGCTCGGCCACAACGACATCGAGATGGTGGCCGTCGGCAGTGGCGACGAGGCGCTGGCGGCGATGAAGCAGGAGCCCTTCGACTGCGTCGTGCTGGACCTGCGCCTGCCCGACATGAGCGGCTTCGAACTGCTGGACAAGGTGCATGCCGACCCGGACCTGACCGCCGTGCCGGTGGTGGTGTTCACCGGCAAGGACCTGAGCCGCGACGAACAGGCGCGCCTGCATTCGATGGCCAAAAGCATTGTCCTCAAGGACGTGCGCTCGCCCGAGCGGCTGCTGGATGAAACGGCGCTGTTCCTGCACCGCGTCGTGACCGGGCTGCCGCCGCACAAGCAGGAGATGCTGGAGCGGTTGCACAACTCGGCCGAGGTCCTGCGCGGGCGCAAGGTGCTGGTGGTAGACGACGACGCGCGCAACATCTTCGCGCTGACCTCGGTGCTCGAGAACCACGAGGTCGAGGTGATCAGCGCCACCAATGGCCGGCAGGCCATCGCCATCATCCAGAACACGCCGGACATCGTGATGGTGCTGATGGACATCATGATGCCCGAGATGGACGGTTATGAAACCATGCGCGAGATCCGCAAGGACCCGCAGTTCCGCACGCTGCCGATCCTGGCGCTGACCGCCAAGGCCATGAAGGGCGACCGCGAGAAGTGCCTGGACGCCGGCGCCAGCGACTACATTGCCAAGCCTGTCAACACCAACCAGTTGCTGTCCCTGATGCGGGTCTGGCTGTTCCGCTGATCGATCCCCAACCTGACCAGGCCTGACGTGAAAAGCTCTCTTTCTCCGGACCCAGCCGTCCTTGCGCCCGCCGACCAGGTCAATATCCTGATCGTTGACGACGAGCCGAGAAACCTGACCGTTCTGGAATCCATCCTGGATGATCCCGGCTACCGGCTGGTGCGCGCCCACTCGGGCCAGGAAGCCCTGCTGGCCCTGATGGCGCAGGAATTCGCGGTGCTGGTGCTGGACGTGCGCATGCCCGGCATGACCGGGTTCGAGCTGGCGCAAATCATCAAGGAACGCAAGAAAACGGCGCGGGTTCCCATCATCTTCCTGACGGCGTACTACAACGAGGACCAGCACATCCTCGAAGGCTACGGCAGCGGCGCGGTGGACTACCTGCACAAGCCGGTGAACACGGCGGTGCTGCGCTCCAAGGTGGCGGTGTTTGCCGAGCTGTTTTCCAAGGGCCGGGCGCTGGCGCTGGCCAACCAGACGCTGACGACGGAGATCGGCGAACGCCGCAAGGCCGAGGAGCGCCTGCGCGAGCTGAACGAGACGCTGGACCGGCGTGTCACCGAGCGCACCACCACGCTGGCCTTGCGTGAAGCCGAATTGCGGGATGCCAATCGCCGCAAGGACGAGTTCCTGGCCACGCTGGCCCACGAACTGAGGAACCCGCTGGCGCCGGTCCGCAATGCGGTGCAGTTGCTGCGCCTGAAGGGCCTGGCCGCGCCGGAGTTGCAATGGAGCGCCGAAGTGATAGACCGCCAGGTTCAGGCCATGAGCCGGCTGATCGATGACCTGATGGATGTGAGCCGCATCAACCAGGGCAAGATCGAGCTGCGCCAGGACTGGTTCACGGCCGAGGAGGTGCTGCGCGATGCCGTCGAATGCAGCCGGCCGCTGATCGACGAGTGCGGGCACCAGCTGGTGTTGTCCCTGCCCGGTGAACGCCTGTCGCTGCATGCGGACCGGACACGCCTGACGCAGGCCTTCATGAACCTGCTGAACAACGCCGCCAAGTACATGGACCGCGGCGGGCGCATCGAGGTCCAGGCCAGACAGGCCGGCAACGACCTGGTGGTCACCGTGAAAGACAGTGGCATCGGCATTCCCGCCGACCGTCTGCAAAGTGTCTTCGAGCTGTTTTCCCAGGTGGAGACCGCGCTGTCGCGCTCGCGCGGCGGCCTGGGCATCGGCCTGTCGCTGACGCAGCGGCTGGTCGAGATGCACGGCGGCACGGTGCTGGCGCGCAGCGAGGGACCGGGACTCGGCAGCGAATTCGAGGTGCGGCTGCCGCTCATGGCAGGGACCGCCGCCGGGCTGTCAACGCCGCCGGCGCAGGACAGCGCGGGCGACAGCCTGATGGCCTCGCAAGACCTGCGCATCCTGATTGCCGACGACAACCAGGACGCCTGCGCGACGCTGGCCAGCCTGCTCGAACTGATGGGCCACACGGTGCGACAGGCGAATGACGGCCAGGCAGCGGTGGATGCCGCCGCGGAGTTTGATCCGCAGGTGGTGCTGCTGGACATCGGCATGCCCCGACTCAACGGCTACGAGGCCTGCGCGCAGATCCGCGCCCAGGCCGGCGGCGCGGCCCGGACCATTGTGGCCTGCACCGGCTGGGGCCAGGCCGATGACCGGCGCCGCTCGGACGAAGCCGGTTTTGACCAGCACCTGGTCAAGCCGGTCGATCCGGCCGTGCTGTTCGAGTTGCTGGCGGCGGTGGCGGCCCGCGCCCATGCGAACACCTAGCCGCCGGGTGTCTGGCCAGGCCGACCGTCGCCTGAACGCAGCGGCCGGTTCTTTTCCCAGATGGCCAGCAGGATCAGGCTGTAGCTGATCAGCCGGATGCCGTAGTACACCGGGAAATCCTCGCGCATCTCTCCCCCCAGCACCAGGTAGCTGCGGTTCACGGCTTCGAGCCAGAACGAGACCGCAAAATACAGGAAGAAACGGTCCCGGGTCTTCCACCAGAACCGGAAGAAAAACAGGCCGACAGCCAGCGAGGCGAGGGCAACCGCGCCCGACAGAAAATTTTCCATGGTGTGTGTTCCCTTCTTCCTTTCTAGTCGTCCTGCCAGATCAGTCCGAACAACAGCAGCAGCAGCGCCAGCAGCGCCAGCGACACACGCACGATCGAGAAGTTGATATCCGGAAAAACCAGTTTGTCGAGCACCAGCAGCAGGTTGTTGAGCGCCAGCGCTGAAAAACACAGCCCGCTCCAGAACAACAGGGGGAAACGGGTGCGGCGGTAGCTGCGCAGCAACAGCCAGGCGCAGATCAGCGAGGTCACCGCGCACAACAGGTAAATGAGTTCAGGCATCGGGCTTCTTTCGCCAAATAAACGCGTTGGCAAACTTTTCTGCCTTGCGTTCGTGGGTCGCATGAATCAGGTGGGTCACGTCCACCAGGTGAGACGCATAAAACGCCGCCAGCCGATCCACCATGGCGGCGAGTTCGGGGGTGTGCGGCCGGTAACAGAAAGCGCTGTCTGCCTCAGCGGCCGGCACCACGATGCCGGCCTCCAGCAGGGCCTGCAGCAGTTCCTCGGATTTTTTTTCCGCAATGTAGAGGCGGCGGGCCAGCCGGCGCGCATCCCAGGGCTGTTCGGGCTCGCGCCTGAGCAACAGCATCGCTTCAAGATAAGGCACCGACCCGACACTCATCAGGATGAAGGTCCTGAGGTCTTGGGGGACGGGCGTTTCGCTCATGAGGAAAAAGGGGGTGTTCAGAAATCGACGGGCGTCCGTTTCAGGCCAAGCCCCGGTCCGGCTTCAGGCATCACGCTTCATTATGCCGCCGCGAGCGGCGCCACCGTGTCAGCGTAATCCGACAACAGGCGCGCCAGGCACGCCGCCGGGCTGTTTTCCAGGCAGGCCAAATTCAGGTCCAATCAGCCGATGAACCCGCCCTCCCCTGTCCCTCCCGGCCGCCGCGCCGTGCTGCAAGCGCGCGACCTGTGTTTTTCCTGGCCCGGCCGCGCGCTGTTCAGCCACTGGTCGGCCGACCTTCCCACCGGCCTCAGCTGGGTGCGCGGCGATGACGGAAGCGGCAAAAGCACCCTGTTGCGGCTGCTGGCCGGGCAGCTGCCGCTGGACCAGGGCGAGTTGCAGATCCACGGCATCGACTTGCGCGACGCGCCGGCGGCCTACCGCGCGCAGGTATTTTTCACCGAGCCGCGCACAGCGGCCTTCGACACCCTGACACCTGTGCAGTACTTCGATGCGCAGCGGCTGCACCACCCCGCCTTCGATGCGCAGACGCTGGACCGCCTGGTGGACGGCCTGGCGCTGCGGGAGCAGCTGGGCAAGCAGCTGTTCATGCTGTCCACCGGCTCCCGGCGCAAGGTTTTTCTGGCCGCCGCCTTTGCCAGCGGCGCTGCGCTCACCCTGCTCGACATGCCCTTCGCCGCGCTGGACAAGGCCTCCATCGCCTGTGTGATGGCGCTGCTGCACGACGCCGCCCGTCACAAGGAACGCGCATGGCTGGTGGCGGACTATGCGGCGCCCGACGGACTGCCGCTGGCAAGCATGATCGCGCTCGGCTGAGCCTTCACCACGCTATCACATTGATAGCTAGCAGCCCTTTCCGGACAAGGGCTGGAGCAGGATTGAAGGCTCAACTGCGGGCGGTGGCCAGACTCGCCAGCTGGTCGGCCGGGGCCAGCATGCAGGGTGCATACACGTCCAGCGTGCGCTGGTAGGCCTGCGTCTGTATGCCCAGCAGGCCCAGCACCGAGTGAAAGTAGTTGTCGTGCGACACCGGCTGGTCGGCCCGCTCGCGCAGGCAGGGGGTGGCCAGGGCGGTGCGCCGCGCAAAACCCGCAGATGCCCAGGTGATCCACGGCACGTGTTTCTGCACATCCGGCGCGATCAGGTAGGGCATGCCGTGCAGATAGAGGTTGTTCTCGCCCAGCGATTCCCCGTGGTCGGCCACATAGACCATGGCCGGGTCATAGGCCGCCTGCTGCTGGCCGAGCCAGCTGATGGTCGATGACAGGAAATGGTCGGTGTAGGCGATCGAGTTGTCGTAGGCATTGAGCAGCGCGTCGCGGCTGCAGCCCTGCAGGTCGTTGCCGGTGCATTCGGGACTGAAGCGCTTGAGCGCCGCCGGCGAACGCAGGTGGTAGGCCGGGCCGTGGCTGCCCATCTGGTGCAGCACCACCACCACGCCGCGTTCGCGGCGCTCGGCCGGCAGCGCCGCGATGCGCCGGTCCAGCCCCTCGAGCATGATGTCGTCGTAACACTGGCCATCGGGGCACAGCTGCGGATGGACTTGCCCGCTGGTGGCGACCGTGGTCACGCGGTCGCAGGCGCCCTTGCAGCCGGACTGGTTGTCCACCCAGAGCACCGCCATGCCGGCATGCTGGATCACATCAAGCAGGCCCTCGGAATGTTGCCGCTGCGCCTCGAACCTCGCGCGGCCCAGCCCGGAAAACATGCAGGGCACCGATGCCGCCGTGCTGGTGCCGCAGGACCAGGCATTGTGAAAGCTGGTCACGTCCTGGCGCGCCAGCTCCGGCGTGGTGTTGCGCGCATAACCGTTGATGCCGAAGTTGCCGCTGCGCCCGGTTTCCCCCAGCACCAGCACCAGCAGCGGCGGGCGCCTGGCAGGCCCCGGCGTCAGCTGCGCGTCCAGGCCCAGCGGCTGCAGCGCGGAGTCCCCCTGGCGCAAGGGCTGACTGGCCAGAAAGCCCAGTGCGTACACGGTGTTGAGCGGGTTCACGAGGTAACGCAGTTGCTTGTGGTTGCGCATGGTCGAGGCCAGCGGACTGAAGCTGGCCAGCACCAGCAGGACCAGCAGCAGCAGCGCGGCGCCCGCCTGCAGCAGGTTGTGCAGGCTGCGGCGCGGCCAGCGCCCATAAGCCACCGGCCAGCGCCACACCACCGCCACGGGCAACACGCCCAGCAGCAGCAGGGATGCGGCCAGCTTCGGACTCAGCAGGTCACGCACCTCGCTGCTGTTGGTCTGCAGGGCGTTGACCATCATCGACGTGTCGATCACCACGTGGTAGGCCAGCATGAAGTAGGCACCGAAGGCCGAAGCCAGCAACAGCAGCGCCAGCACCGGTTTGAGGGTCCAGCGCCAGGCCAGCAGGCTCACGCCGCCGCTCAGGCAGGCCGCGATGATCAGGGCAAAGGCGAGCGCGAAGAGCCAGCCACCAGTGTGCGCAAACAGGCCCAGCTGGTCCATGGCCAGCCACAGCGGCAGGTTCGCGACCGTCGCCAGCCAGGCGCTGGCGGCCACAATCAGCCAGACCGGGTGCAGCCCGGCCGGTCGCGATGAGCGTTCGATCCGCGCCTTCATGCGGTCTCCGCGCAATCTGCACGCATCGCGCTGGCGCTGAAACGCGCGCACAGGCCATCCACGGCCCAGGCCACGCACCAGCAGATCAACGCCGTCCACAGGGTGTGGCTGGTGAAATGCGCCCCGCGCATCTGCTGCGCCAGTCCCAGCACCACGCCTGCCAGCAGCGCGGCGAGCAGCCAGCGCCGGGCAACGGCCGGCGCGGTTTCACGAAAAGCGAAGTAACCGCCCACAAAGGCAAACCCGGACGCGGCATGGCCCGCGGGAAAACAGCGGCCGCTGCCACCATCCGGCGCAAACACATGTTGCCAGTGCGGCGTGTACTGCGCCACACCCCCGAACTCGGCCAGGCCCCACGGGCAACTGGTGGTGCTGAAGGACTTCAGCGCGCTGACGGCGAGCACGGCCAGCAGCGGGGTGGCTGCCAGTTGCAGGCGGCGATGGAAGGCCAGCTGCCTGAGCCCGCCCACCGGCCACCAGACCGCCACACACAGCAGCAGCGCCAGCATCCAGGCCAGCCGCCGGGCAAGGTCATGCAGCAGCAGCGTCAGCCAGACGTTGTCACGCAGCGCAAACCCGTCGCCGCCGCCGAACCAGTGGGCCGTCGCCAGATCCAGCCCCGAGGCATCCCAGGCCAGCAGCAGCAGGGCCAGCACACCGGTGATGGCGGCGACCTGCCGGTTTGAAAAATTTTGCATGGGCGCAGCTTCCGCGCCTTGCCTTAAATCTCCCTTAAGTCTTTCTTAAGTCCCGCTCGCGCACAATGCGGCATGCGTGTACTGGTTGTTGAAGATGATGAAGGCATTGCCACCGGGCTGCAGGCCCACCTGGCCCAGCTCGGCTGGGCCGTGGACCTGACGGACGGCGTGGAAACCGCCTGGACCGCGCTGTGTGTCGAGCCGTTTGATCTGGTGCTGCTGGACCTGGGCCTGCGCGACGGCGACGGTGCCGAGGTATTGCGGCGGCTGCGCCGGGCGCCGGCGGGCCGGCTGCCCGACGCGGCCACACCGGTGCTGGTGATGACGGCGCGTGACCAGGTTGCCGCCCGTATTGAATGCCTGGACATGGGCGCCGACGACTATGTGACCAAACCCTTTGACCCCGACGAGCTGGCGGCGCGCATGCGCGCGCTGCGCCGGCGCTCGGTCGGCCGCGCGCAGGCGCTGCTCCATGCCGGCGCGCTGGAAATCGATCCCGCCAGTCGCAGCGTGCGGCGGGACGGCCAGCCGGTGGAGCTGTCGGCGCGCGAGTTTGGGGTGCTGCTGGCGCTGCTCGAGGTACGGCCCCGGGTGTTGTCCCGTCCGCAGATCGAGGCGCGGCTGTACAGCTGGGACAAGGCCCTGGACAGCAATGCGGTGGAGGTCCATGTGCACCACCTGCGCAAAAAACTCGGCGAAGCGGTCATTCGTACGCTGCGCGGCGTCGGTTATTTTGTTCCGGAGGACAAGGCATGAAGCTGCAACGCTCGCTGACGCTGAGCCTGATGGCCTGGGCCTTCGGCGCGCTGCTGATGGTCTGGGGCGGCTTTGTCGTGCTGGGCTACCGCACCGGCATCCACGAGGCCGACGAGCTGACCGACGGCCACCTGGCCAGCGTGGCCCTGCTGCAACTGGCACAGAACCCCGGTCCGGTGGGCGCGCGCGGCGATGTGGCCAGCCTGCCCGGCCTGTCCAGCCTCAAGAGCCATGACTACCAGCGCTCCATGAGTGTGGTGGTGTGGAACGCCGCCGGTGAGGTGTTGCTGCGCACTGGCGAGGCGCCGGCGGTGAGCTTCAAGCCGGACGAAGGGTTTGAAACCCTGCAACTGGGCACACCGCCGGTCGCCTGGCGCGCCTTTTCACGCTGGGACGGGCCGGCGCGCCAGAAAAAGGTGATGGTGCTGCTGGGCATCAGCGAACGCGACGACCTGGCGCGGGACATCGCCGAGCAGGTGGCCGAGCCCGGCTTCTGGCTGCTGCCGGTGGTGGCGCTGGCGCTGGGCCTGGCAATCCGCCGCGGGCTGCGGCCGCTGTATGCACTGGCACGCGACGTGGACGCCCTCGACATCCACCAGCCCGCGCCCTTGCGCAGCCCGCACCCGCAGCGCGAGTTCACGGCGGTGGTGAATTCGATCAACACGCTGGCGGCGCGTTACCAGGCGGCGGTGTCGCGTGAACGGGATCTGGCGAGCGAACTGGCCCACGAACTGCGCACGCCGCTGGCCTCACTGACCTTGCAGGCCCACGCGCTGCGCGAGGCCGGCCCGGGCGGCGGCAATGAACAGCGGCTGGTGCAGCTCGAGCGCGACGCCCTGCGCGCCGGCCAGGTGCTGTCCAACCTGCTGGCGCTGGCCCGCGCCAGCCGCACCGAGCTGGTCGAGGCCATGCAGGAGGTGGACCTCGACGCGATTGCGCGGGTCGAGGTCGGCGACTTTGGCCAGGCTGCGCTCGACAGCGGCCATGAACTGGCACTGGCCAGCCCCGGCCCGTTTGCCCTGTCCGGTCATCCGGTGTTGCTGGCGCTGGTGCTGCGCAACCTGATTGAAAACGCACTGAGCCACACGCCGGCCGGCACCAGTGTCGAGGTGCAACTCGACCCGCAGGCGCGCTGGCTGCAGGTCTGCGACACCGCGGGCCCGGCGAGCGACGCGCCAGCCAGCGCGCCGCGCCACCACGCGCTGGGTCTGGGCTCCGGCCACCGCGTGGTGGAAAAAATTGCGGCGATTCACAACGCCCGGTTTGCGGAGGTGCCGGCGCCGGCCGGTTTCCGCCGCTGTTACCGCGTGGTATTTGATGCCGCGCCAGCAGTGACCTGAGCACACCATCCGTCCTCACTCGCTATTAAATTGATAGCTGGCTACGCATGATAGACATGGGCTGGCGCACGATTTTCCTGACCACTGCAAGCGATGGCCAGACCGGCCCCTTGCGCCTGCCTCACACCACGGTGAAAAGCACCAACCAGAGTGCGGCGGCCGATGTCGTGACCATGCTTGCCTGGGGAGAGCGCCACACCGCCATGGCCAGGAACAGGTTGTAGGGCAACAACAGGAAATGCAGCGCGATCGCCAGGCCCAAGGACAGGCCCTGCGCGATCAGCATCAGGACCACAAAGCCCGCGGCGAGATTGATGCCGCTACCGACCATCAGCATGTCGCGCCAGAACAGCACCGGCAATGCCACACGGCCCTGCCAGCGGCCTGCAAAAAACGCAATGTGTCGCGGCAAACTCACCGTCCGGAGCCGCTCGCCGGCCGTGCTACCGCTGCTGGCTGCAAATGCATGGAGGCGACAGTTCAGGGCTGGCCTGCCTGCGCAGCCCGCCGCTTGCTGCGGGCCCGGATGTTCAGTGCTTCCACCACCAGCGAGAAGGCCATGGCCGCATAGATATAGCCCTTGGGCACCGCCTGATCGAAGGCTTCGGCGGTCAGTGCCATGCCGATCATGACGAGAAAGGCCAGCGCGAGCACCTTGACCGAGGGGTGACGGTCCACGAACTCGCCGATGGGCTTGGCAGCGACAAGCATGACACCCACCGAGGTGATCACGGCGGCCACCATCACGCCGATCTCATCGACCATGCCCACCGCTGTGATCACCGAATCGAGGGAGAAAACAATGTCGATCACGGCGATCTGGCCGATCACCATCCAGAACAGCTTTTTGCCGGCTGCCTTGATCGCGGCCGCATCAGCAACAGGCGCATGAGGCTGTTCACGCGCCTCGACCTCCAGGAAAATTTCATGGGTGGCCTTGTAAAGCAGGAACAACCCGCCCAGCAGCAACACCAGGTCACGACCGCTGATGCCTTGCCCGGCAAAACTGAAAAGATCCGCGGTCAGGCCGATCACCCAGCTCAGGGTAAACAGGAGCGCCAACCGGGAGACCATCGCAAAACCGAGGCCGAGGCGCCGCGCCTTGTCACGCAATTCCGGCGGCAACCGGCCCACCAGAATGGAAATGAAAATGATATTGTCGATGCCCAGCACGATCTCCAGGGCAGTCAGCATCGCGAAGGCGATCCAGATATTCGGGTCGAGAAGGAGGTCCATAGTGCGTTTCCGTCAGTAGGGCTGGCGCAAGCGCAAAATCACGCTGCACAGAAGGCGAGGATAAAGTGCGGCAAGGCCCGCGTCAAAAATGTTCATGGAGAACCCCGGAACAACTTGGCGGCCCCGTTTTTCCGCAGGGCCGCCCCAAGGAAAAATGCGCCCCCTCGGGGCTGGAGCCTGCGGCTCCAAAGCTGTCGGTGCAGCTTTGGACAGGCGACAGAAGCGAAGCCTCTGGCAAGCGGCGGCCTGCAAGGTGCAGCGACGACACACAGTGCGGAGCGTGGGGGCCATAGTCATGACCCCAGAAACTCGCCCACGGGTTTCAAATCATCGACCCGGTCACACACCGACTTGACCATCATCATGATCGGGATGCCCAGCAGCAGGCCCCAGACACCCCAGAGCCAGCCCCAGGCCAGCAGCGCCACAAAGACGGCCACCGGGCTGAGCCGGCTCGCGCGGCTGGTCAGCCAGGGTGTGACGATGTTGCCGACGATGGTGTGGATGACCAGCGATGCGCCGCCCACCAGCATCGCCATGTTGAGCGAGCCGAACTGCAGGAAGCCGACCAGCGCCGAGGCTGCCGCCGTGATCAGCGAGCCCACATACGGCACCAGGTTGAGCACCCCGGCCGCAATGCCCCAGACCGCCGAGTTTTCCAGGCCGATGGCCAGCAGCGCCAGCCAGGTCAACACGCCGACCAGCGCACTGGTCAGCAGTTGCACCTGCAGGTAGCGCTGGATCTGTCCGGTGATTTCATGCAGCGCCTGCAGCGTGATTTTCTTGCTGCTCAGGTTGGGACCAGCCAGCTTGAGCATCTTGCGGCGGAAGGTATCGCCCGACAGCATCAGGAAGTAGGTCAGGAAAATCACCACGGTGGCCTGGCCGACCAGGGCGATCAGGCCGATGGTGCCGCTCCAGAGGTAGTCCTTGACGTTGAAGCTCGCCCGCTCGACCACCACCCGCGTGACGCCGCGGGTCGCGCCAGGCGCCGCGCCTTCCTGGGCCGCCTGCTCGATCTGGGTTGCCGCCTTTTGCACGGTATCGAGCGTGCTGGTGGATTTGCCACTGGTGCGTTTGAGGGCATTGCGGAACTTCTGCGCGGCGACCGGCAGCGACTCCACCATGGCCACGGCCTCGTCGCTGAGCGCATAAGCGGTGGTGCCCATGGCGCCGAGGATGGACAGCAACAGCACCGCCGAGCCCAGCCAGCGCGGCACGCGCCGCATCTCCAGCCAGTTGACCACCGGCGAAAACGCGTAGCTCAACAGCACGCTGAGCATCACCGGGATAAACACCGCCTTGGCCCAGTGCAGCACGAACAGCAGGCCCAGACCGGCCAGCACCATCAGCGACATGCTGCGGATGTCCACCGGCATGTGCAACATCAGGCGTTCCGGCTCCGGGAAGGTCGTGACCTCTTCCTGGTCGGCAGGCGCCTCCCCGGGCAGATGGTTGTCATTCACTGTGGTTTCTCCTGGTCGGTCCCGGTCGGCGACGCGCATTTGATGGTGGTCCGTCCATTTCAGCAGAAAGCAGTCGCGCACGGTGTAGGACGCCTGCGCGGCAGGCTACCGGCTGCCGACGCACGGCCCTCCGTGCAGCCAGAGCAGCCGGCGGGGCGGACTCAACCGGCAATGGCTTCGCGCACGGCACTGAGCTGGCGCCGCGACACCGCCAGCAACTCCTCGATGCCGTTGAGCCGCACCGCCCACCCTTCACCTTCTTCCGGGTCGAAGTGTTTTTCCAGCGCGCGCACGGCGCGCCGCGCCACCAGCGCATTGCGGTGAACCCGCATGAACTGCGGGTAACGCTCTTCCAGCTCGTTCAGGCTGCCGTCCAGGATGTAGCTCTTGGCGTGGGTCCGCACGGTGATGTACTTGAGTTCGGCCTTGAGGTACAGCACCTCGGTCAGCGGCACCCGCTCGGTCCGCCCGCGGTCCTGGATGATCAGGCATTCTTCATTCACATCAGGCTGCAGCCCTTTTCCAGACTGGGACAGCCGCTCCACTTTTTGTAGCGCCTGCTGCAGCCGTTCGAGTCGAACCGGCTTGGTCAGGTAGTCGACGGCTTCGAGTTCAAAGGCCTTGACCGCGTGTTCGGAATGCGCGGTGATGAACACCACCGCCGGTGGTTGTGGCAGCTGGGCAATGGTTTGCGCCAGCGTGATGCCGTCGGCGCCAGGCATGCGGATGTCCAGCAGCACCACATCGAACACCTCGCGGCGCAGCGCATCCATGGCCTGCACCGCATGCGCCGCCTCGGCGGCCACGCTGGCGGCCGGCGCCGTGCAGTCGCCGAGCAGGGTGCGCAGGCGCGACCGGGCCAGCGCCTCATCATCCACAATCAATGCCCTGAGCGTTGTGTTCATAGGGGAATCTCCAGCCTCACCTGAAACATGCCGTCGCGAAACACGGTCTTGAACTGTGCCTGCACATCGTGCAGCAGCGCCAGCCGCTCGCGCACATTGGCCAGCGCCAGGCCATGGCCGCGTTCACCGACGCCGGCCGGACTGGAATTGGTGACCTTGAGCACCACCATGCCGCCGCGACGCGCGGTGGATATTTTGACCTGCGCGCCGGCGGCGCTCGGCTCCACACCGTGGCGCACCGCGTTCTCGACCAGCGGCTGCAGCAGCAATGGCGGCAGCTTGGCGGCGTTGGCCTCGGGATCGAGGTTCCACTGCACCTGCAGGCGATCCCCGAACCGGATCTGCTCGATGGCCAGGTAACGCTGCGCCAGTGCGATCTCCTGGCCCAGCGTGACGGATTCGGTGGAATCGGCCAGCGCATGGCGAAACAGCTCGCTCAGGTCTTCCAGCACCGACTCGGCCTTGGCCGGTTCGGCGCGCACCAGGGCAATCGCGCTGTTGAGCGTGTTGAACAGGAAATGCGGCCGGATCCGCGACTGCAGCTCGGCCAGGCGCGCCGTGGTGGCCGCCGGCATGCGGGCCTTGGCGCGCCACACCAGGCCGGCGACCAGCACCGACGACAACAAGGCGCCGGCTGCCCCACTGGCGGCCCAGGGCGCGGGCTCCAGCAGGCCCATCATGGCCAGCAGGCCGCAGCCATACAGCCCCGCCAGCGTCCCCATCGCGATGCCGGCCGCCCACTGGGCCGGCGTGACCAGGCGCGCGAGCTGACCCTTGAGCACGCAGGCCGCGATCAGCCAGGACAGCGTGGCCGGCAACACGCCGCCGCTCAGCAGCGAAAACCGCAGCAACCAGTCGACAAAACCTGTCGCCAAAAACATCGCGCCCACACCGACCACCGCCTCGGCGAACAGCACGGCCCGCAGCACCACGCCGACATTGCAGGCGTCGAACACGATGACGCGCACCGGCAGCCGCACAGGCTCGTCCCCGGACTGGCTGACGCCGCCCAGCATGGTGGACTCCCCAAAGGAGGAAAGGTCGGGCTTGAACTGCATCAGAAGGGTCGCTGGCTCCGTGTCCGCACCTGCGCGCGGACGGGTCCGGCGGTCCCGGGCGCCCCGCTACGGGGCTTTCCTGCACACAGATAAAATCAGATTCCTGAGTATTGCACCGGCCAGCCGCCTAAAACCGGCGTCGGACCCGTACTTTCCCCAATAATGTTGTCACCGCGAGACGCCATCGCTGCCGCCAGACGGTCCTCCACAGAAAGCCTCCCGTGAGTCAACTCGACAAAAAGTCCCAAGCCTGGTCCGCCCTGTTCTCCGAACCGATGAGCGACCTGGTCAAGCGTTACACCGCCAGCGTGTTTTTCGACAAGCGCCTGTGGCAGGCCGACATTGCCGGCTCGCTGGCCCACGCCGAGATGCTGGCGGCGCAGGGCATTCTGGGCGCTGCCGACCATGCGGCCATCCAGCAGGGCCTGGCGCAGATCACGCAGGACATCGAAGCCGGTAGCTTTGAATGGAAGCTGGACCTGGAAGACGTGCACCTGAACATCGAGGCGCGCCTGACCCAGCTGGTCGGCGACGCCGGCAAGCGCCTGCACACCGGCCGCAGCCGCAACGACCAGGTCGCCACCGATGTGCGCCTGTGGCTGCGCGGCGAGATCGACCTGATCATGGGCCTGCTGGGCGACCTGCAAAAGGCGCTGGTCGACATTGCCGAGAAAAACGTCGAGGTGATCCTGCCCGGCTTCACGCACCTGCAGGTGGCCCAGCCGGTGAGTTTTGGCCACCACATGCTGGCTTATGTCGAGATGTTCGCGCGCGACGCCGAGCGCCTGCAGGACGTGCGCAAACGCGTGAACCGCCTGCCGCTGGGCGCCGCGGCACTGGCCGGCACCAGCTACCCGCTGGACCGCGAACGGGTCGCCAGAACCCTGGGCATGGTCGATGCGCAGGGCCAGCCGCAGGTCTGCCAGAACAGCCTGGACGCGGTCAGCGACCGCGACTTCGCGATTGAATTCACCGCCGCCGCCTCGCTGGCCATGGTGCACATCAGCCGCATGAGCGAGGAGCTGATCCTGTGGATGAGCCAGAACTTCGGTTTTATCGAGATTGCCGACCGCTTCACCACCGGCTCGTCCATCATGCCGCAGAAGAAAAACCCCGACGTGCCGGAACTGGCGCGCGGCAAGACCGGCCGCGTGGTCGGCCACCTGATGGGCCTGATCACGCTGATGAAGGGCCAGCCGCTGGCCTACAACAAGGACAACCAGGAAGACAAGGAGCCACTGTTCGATACGGTGGACACGCTCAAGGACACCTTGCGCATTTTTGCCGAGATGGTGGTCGGCATTACCGTCAAACCCGAAGCGATGGAACGCGCCGCGCTCAGGGGTTACGCCACCGCCACCGACCTGGCCGACTACATGGTCAAGAAGGGCCTGCCCTTCCGCGACGCCCACGAGGCCGTGGCCCACGCGGTCAAGGCGGCCATTTCGCACGCGGTCGATCTGTCCGAGCTGCCCTTGTCGGTGCTGCAGCAGTTCAACCCGAAGATCGAGAAAGACGTGTACGACGTGCTGAGCCTGCGCGGCTCGCTGAACGCCCGCAACACCCTGGGCGGCACCGCGCCGGCCCAGGTGCGGGCGCAGATCGCCAGGCATCGGGCGCGGCTGGGCTGATTCCTGCGCATCGGGGCTTTAAGCCTGGCCTAAGCGCAGCGTCGCATACTGACGGGCTGTGAGGAAAAACAATGCGCCTGCTGCTGGTAGAAGACGACGCGATGATCGGCGAGGCCGTGCTGAATGCGCTGCGGACCGCCCACTACGCGGTCGACTGGGTGCGTGATGGCGCCATGGCCGACACCGCGCTGCGCAGCGAACAGTACGACCTGGTGCTGCTGGACCTGGGCCTGCCCCAGCGCGACGGCCTCGAGGTGCTGCGCGCCCTGAGGGCGCGGCGCAACACCACGCCGGTGCTGGTGGCCACCGCGCGAGACGCGGTCGGCGACCGCATCGCCGGGCTGGATGCCGGCGCCGACGACTATGTGGTCAAGCCGTATGACACCGACGAGCTGCTGGCGCGCATACGCGCGCTGATACGCCGCAGCGCGGGCCGGGCCGAGCCGGCGTTTGAGCACAAGGGCGTGAGCCTGAACCCCGCCACCCATGAAGCCAGCCTGAACGGCCAGCCGGTGTCGCTGTCGGCGCGCGAATGGGCGGTGCTCGAGCCCTTGCTGGCGCGGCCCGGCACGGTGTTGTCGCGCGCCCAGCTCGAGGAAAAACTGTTCAGCTGGAAGGACGATGTCAGCAGCAATGCGGTCGAGGTGTACATCCACGGCGTGCGCAAAAAACTCGGTAACGAGATCATCCAGACCGTGCGCGGCCTCGGCTACCTGGTGCCCAAACAATGAGCACACAGGCAGACGTGAAAGCGCATTCACTGAAGGCCCGCCTGTTGTGGTTCGTCCTCGCGGCCATCCTGCTGGGCGCCGTGCTGCAGGCCAGCACCGCTTACCGCAGCGCGCTGCAGCAGGCCGACGCCCTGTTCGACGACCACCTGCGGCAAGTGGCGCGTTCGCTGCGTGGCGGCCTGCCGCCGGGCGCGGCGCTGCCGGACATGGACGACGAGGCCGGCTTCGACCTGTATGTGCAGATCTGGGGCCAGGACGGCACGCAGCTGTTCCGATCCACCCGTTCGGCGCTGCCGCCGCGCGCGGTGCTCGGTTTTTCCGACGTCGAGGCCCACGGCAAGCACTACCGCGTCTACACGCTGCAAACCGCCTTCCAGACCGTGCAGATTGCGCAGGACCTGGACGCCCGCACCGCGCGGGCCCGCGCGCTGGCAGCGCGCGCGGTGTTGCCGTTTGCGCTGCTGACACCGCTGCTGATGCTGGCGGTCTGGTGGGTCATCCAACTTTCGCTGGCGCCGGTGGAGCGCGCGCGGCGCCAGCTCGCGCAGCGCGCAGCCGACGATTTTTCGCCACTGGAAGGCCTGGGCCTGCCCGACGAGGTGCGGCCGCTGGTCGACGAACTGAACCTGCTGTTCGGCCGGGTGCGCGGCGCCTTCGACGCGCAGAAAACCTTTGTCGCCGACGCGGCGCACGAGCTGCGTTCACCGCTGACCGCGCTCAAGCTGCAGGCCCAGGCGCTGCGCGCCCACGGCCCTGCGGACAACACGCCGGACCCGCGCGAAGCCGACATCGTCCGCCTGAACCAGGGCATAGACCGCGCCATCCGGCTGGTCGAACAGCTGCTGGTGCTGGCGCGCGAGGAAGCCGGCTCCGGCGTTGCGGCACCGAAGGCCGAATCGGTCGACCTGCAGGACGTGGTCAAGCTGGGCGTGGCCGACGTGTTGCCGCAGGCCCGGCTCAAACAGATCGACCTGGGCCTCGCAGAGGGGCCGGCCGCCATCGCACGGGTCCGGGGCGAGCCCGACGCGCTGCGGGTGCTGCTGCGCAACCTGCTGGACAACGCGGTCAAGTACACCCCCGCCGCAGGTCGCGTCGATGTGTCGCTGGCGCTGGTCCAGGGCCGGCCGGTGCTGACGGTGGAAGACAGCGGCCCGGGCATTGCGCCGGAGGAGCGCGAGCGGGTGTTCGACCGTTTCTACCGCGCCAGCGGCTCGGCCAGCGAAACCGGCAGCGGCCTGGGCCTGGCGATTGTCCAGGTGATCGCCGCGCGCCACGGCGCGACGCTGGAACTGGGGCGCGCCGAAGCGCTGGGTGGCCTGCGGGTCAGCGTGTCTTTTCCGCCACTACCTCCCTCCCCCTGAGTTTGCTATTTATTTGATAGCTATCCAGCCATACTGGATATGGGCTGAAGGCATTTTCTTTCACAAAAAGGCAGCTTTCGCCCCGGTTCGCGGTTTAAGCCCTGCCTAAGGCTGGCCCCTCATCCTTGTGGCTACCGGCACCCCATCGTGTGCCCTATCCAAGGAAACCCGCCATGACCTCTGCAGCACTCAAAAATACCCGCCTCGTTGTGGCCCTGCTGGCCGCGGGCGCCATCGGCGGCGCCGGCGTCAGCGCCTTCAACGCGGTGCATCCGGCAGCCATCGCCGCCGCGCCGCCGGCCCTGGTGTCCGCAGCGCCCGGGTCGGCCATCACGCTGCCCGACTTTTCCCAGATCACCGAGCGGTACGGCCCGGCCGTGGTCAACATCAGCGTCACCGGCACCACCAAAGTCAGCAACAATACCCTGCTGGGCCAGGGCGATGACGACGAGGATGGCGCGCCAGCTGATCCCTTCGCCGAACTCTTCAAGCGCTTCCAGCAGGGCCAGGGCCGGCCCGGCGGCCCGCAGCAGGAGACGCCGACACGCGGCCAGGGCTCGGGCTTTATCGTCAGCGCCGACGGCATCATCCTGACCAATGCCCATGTGGTGCGCGGCGCCAGGGAAGTCACTGTCAAGCTGACGGACCGCCGCGAGTTCCGCGCCAAGGTGCTGGGCGCCGACCCCAAGACCGATATCGCGGTGCTCAAGATAGAAGCCGCCAACCTGCCGGTGGTGGCGATCGGCAAAACCAGCGACCTGAAGGTCGGTGAATGGGTGCTGGCCATCGGTTCGCCCTTCGGTTTTGAAAACACCGTGACGGCCGGCGTCGTCAGCGCCAAGGGCCGCTCGCTGCCCGACGACAGCAGCGTGCCCTTCATCCAGACCGACGTGGCGATCAACCCCGGCAACTCGGGCGGCCCGCTGTTCAACGCGCGTGGCGAGGTGGTCGGCATCAATTCGCAGATTTACAGCCGCAGCGGTGGTTACCAGGGGGTGTCGTTTGCGATTCCGATCGATGTGGCCGGGCGCATCAAGAACCAGATCGTCGCCACCGGCAAGGTCGAGCATGCCCGCCTGGGGGTGATGGTGCAGGAGGTGAACCAGGCGTTTGCCGACTCCTTCAAACTCGACAAGCCCGAAGGTGCGCTGGTCTCCAGCGTTGAAAAAGGCGGCCCCGCCGACAAGGCGGGCCTGCAGTCGGGCGACGTGATCCGCAAGGCCAACGGCCAGCCGATTGTTTCCTCCGGCGACCTGCCGGCGGTGATCGGCCTGGCCGCACCCGGCGACACCTTGAAGCTCGAAGTCTGGCGCCAGGGTGCGAACAAGGAGCTGACTGCCAGACTGGGCAGCGCCGACCAGAAGGTGGCGCAGGCCGAGGGGCCGAAAGCCAGCGCCGCCCAGGGCAGGCTGGGCCTGGCGCTGCGCCCGCTGCAACCCGACGAACAGCAGGAAGCCGGTGTCGACAGCGGCCTGCTGGTGCAGCAGACCAGCGGTCCGGCCGCCCAGGCCGGCGTGTTGCCCGGTGACGTGCTGGTGTCCATCAACGGCACACCGGTACGCAACATCGAACAGGTGCGGTCCATGGTGGCGAAATCCGGCAAGTCGGTGGCGCTGCTGATCCTGCGCGGCGACAGCAAGATTTTTGTGCCGCTGAATCTGGGTTGATCACTGGCGAAGCGGAATCGATCAGGCCCGTATCGCAGGCATCGCTGCGGGCCGGGCTCGCGTCTGCCGGCAGGGCTTGACTCCCACTTCCTCCCTAGCCCCTCCCTCGCCCCGCTGGGCGAGAGAAGGGAGCCTCATGTGGCCGCGTGCGCTGCGCTCGCGTGCACACATGACCGTTCGTTGGGATTCCCGTCCTTGAAGCGCTGCGCGCTTCAAGGACTCCGGATTTTTTCCCCGCATTGTTGTTCCCCACCCGTCGGGCTGGGCCGAGGAGCGCAGCAAAAAATGGATCAGGGCGAGCGATTGTTTGAGCCGAAGGCGAGTTCGAGCTCGACCCCATT
>PNNC01000158.1 GCA_013824015.1 Polaromonas sp. | reverse complement strand
GCCTGGCCCATGGCGATGGACACATCGGCGCAGGCCAGCACCGGCCCGTCGTTCATGCCGTCACCGACCATGAGCACGCGATGGCCGGCCTGTTGCAGGCGCTGCACGTGGGCCAGTTTGTCTTCCGGGGAACGAGCCCCCAGGCTGGAGGGAATGCCCGCGCGGGCGCCCAGCCGCGTGACCGCGTCCTGCTGGTCGCCCGAGAGCAGCTCGACCCGGCAGCCCTGCGCCAACAACGCCTGGACCGCCGCCAGGGCGTCCGGTCGCAAACCTTCGTCGAAACCGAAACTGGCCAGCCAGCCGTCTGCATCGGCCAGGTGCACCTGCGGGCCGCCCGCCGCGTGCGCAGCCAGCCGGATGCCACAGAAGGCCGCCGAACCGAGAGACATCCGACGCGGCATACGGCCATCGGCGGGGGACACCAGACCCCGCACACCGCCGCCGGCCACCTCCTCCACTGCACTGACCAGCACCTCCGCCGGCGCATAACTGCCAGCCAGCGCACGCGACAGCGGATGCAGCGACTGCCGGCCCAGCGCCGCCGCCAGTGCGCCCATCGCGGCGGGGTCCAGGCCCGGCAACGCAGTGGCCTGCACCACCTTCATGCGATCCTCGGTCAGCGTGCCGGTCTTGTCGAACACCACCGTGTCCACCGCCGCGGCGGCTTCAAAGGCCTGCAGGCGGCGCACCATCACGCCGCGACGCGCCAGCGCACCGGCTGCCGCCAGCGTGGCCGCCGGCGTCGCCAGCGACAGGGCGCAGGGACAAGTGACGATCAGCACCGCCACCGCCACACCGATGGCATGCGCCGGGCCGGCTGGCCACCACCAGACAGCGGACGCCGCAGCGGCCAGCAGCACCAGCAGCAGAAACGGACTGGCGATGCGGTCGGCCAGCTGCGCCATGTCGGGCTTCTGCACCGAGGCCTGTTCCATCAGCGCCACCATGGCCGCATAACGTGTGTCGGGCCCGGTGCGTCCGACCTGCACCAGCAGCGTGCCGGTGAGGTTGTGGCTGCCGGCAATCACCCCACTGCCCGCAGCGCGCAGCAGCGCGGTGGACTCACCGGTCAGCAAGGCTTCGTCAACACGGCTTTCGCCGCCCGTGACCAGGCCGTCGGCGGGCATCACCTCGCCGGGCAGCACGCGGATCAGGTCGCCGGCGAGCAGGCGCCGCACCGCCACGCGTTCAAAGCTGCCATCAGCCCGCTGCCGCTCCACACTGTCCGGCAGTCGGCGCATCAGCGCCTCGAGCGAGCCCGCCGTGCGGTCTCGCAGGCGCTGCTCGAGCAGCCGGCCGGATAGCAGGAAGAACACAAACATGGTGACCGAGTCGTACCAGACCTCGGCGCCCCAGGGCGAGTCCGGATCAAAGGTGGCGGCCGAACTGGCAGCAAAGGCAATCAGGATGCCGAGCGCCACCGGCACATCCATGCCGATGCGCCTGTGCCGCAGGTCGCGCAGCGCCGAAGAGAAAAAGGGCATGCAGGAAAAAAACAGCACCGGCAGGGTCAGCACCCAGGAAGCCCAGCGCAGCAGCGCCTGCATGTCCGGCGTGATCTCGCCGGGTGCGGCCACATAGGCCGGCGTGGCATACATCATCACCTGCATCATGCAAAAGCCCGCCACCAGCCAGCGCCACAGCAGCAGGCGTTGCGCCTGCAGTCGCGGCCCCGCCGACAACATGTCGCCGGCCGGCAGGGCGCCATAACCGGCGCGCTGCAGCGCGCCCACCCAGGCGGAAGGCTGGCTCACACCCTCCTGCCAGACCAGCCGGGCGGTGGCCGTGGCGCCGTTGACCAGCACGTCATCGACGCCAGGCAACCCCGACAGCGCCTGCTCCACCGTGAGCGAGCAGGCCGCGCAATACATGCCGCTGATCGACAGGTAGGACTCCCAGCAGCCATCACGGCCGGCCACGGGTCGGCTGAAGCCGGTCCATTCCGCGGGGTCGTCGAGCGCCGCCCGGCGTGCCCCTGCACCCGTCTGGGTGGCATCTTCGGTACCGGAAAGAGCAAGGACTGCAGGCATGCCCAAGGCTAACCAGCGTCCGAGTGGCCTCACTTGACATGGATCAACGCAGCACAGGCGGGGGCGGGCGTAAGCTCACGCCCGGATCAGCACATTCACAAGGAGTCAGACATGTACCAGCGCATTCTTGTCACCACCGACGGTTCCGCTCTTTCCAAAAAAGCCGTACGTAGCGCGATCGACCTCGCCGCGGCCACCGGCGCCAGTCTGGTTGCGCTCAACGTCGTGCCGCGTTACCCCGTGAGTTATTTCGAGGGCGGCATCTCGATCTCCACCGAAGACGTCAGCCGCATCGAGAAAAAGTGGGCCGAGGACGGCCAGGCCATCGTGAACGCTGTCGAGAAGACGGCCCAGGCCTCTGGTGTCACGGTCAAGACTGCCATCACACGCTCCGACCTGGTGGCCGAGGCCATCATGGCGGCCGCCAAAAAACACAAATGTGACCTGATCGTCATGGCCTCGCATGGACGCAAGGGCATCAAGCGCCTGCTGCTGGGCAGCGAGACCCAGCATGTGCTGACGCACAGCAGCGTCCCGGTTCTGGTGTTACGCTGACGTTTTTATTACCAAGGAGACTTCATGAAAATACTCTTCGCCGCAGACGGCAGCAAGTACACCAAAAAAGCCCTGGCTTTTCTTGTGACCCATGAGAGCCTGGCCGGCCCTGACGGTGAAGTCGTCGTGCTGAATGTCCAGGCACCGGTTCCCGCCCGTGTCAGGAGCATGCTCGGCGCCGCTGAAGTCGCCGCCTACCATGCCGAGGAATCGCAAAAAGTGCTGGCGCCGATCGAACGCTTTCTCAAGCGCCACAAGATTGCCTTCAAGACGGCAGGGGTCGTGGGTGCGCCCACTGCGGAAATCCTGCGCGCCACCAAGCGCGAAAAGGCCCACATGATCGTCATGGGAACCCACGGTCACGGCCTGCTCGGTCGCGCCGTGATGGGCAGTGTGGCCCAGCGCGTGGTGACGGATGCCGACGTGCCGGTGCTGCTGGTGAAATAACGGCCGTCAGCCCGGACGCGGCTGGCGCCGGTGACGCCCATCGGCGTTGCCACAAGAATCAAAGGGGTTGCAATGCAACCCCTTTGCCTTTTCAGTCGCTGAAACTGGCGAGCTGATTGATGAACTGCCTGATGTTTTCAAGAATCGAGCGCTCATTGGACAGGCGCAGCCGTTCCACCGCCACAAAAGCGTCTGATACCGTGGCGCTGCCTACCGCATTGACCGGGTAGGTTTTTGAAACGCCGGGACCGCTGAGCTGGTAGGCGACGTTCGACTTCACGTCCAGCGTGAACCCCATCATGGGCTGGTCCAGCTCCGCCAGTTTCGCCGACACCGCATACGCGGCCTTTGCGGGATCGGTGGCCAGGTAACCACTGACCGACAGGCTGTCTTCCAGGGCCTTCCGGAAACTCGCGGCATCGACCTGCGATTTCCACATGGGGTTGGTTTCCTGGCCACCGGTGACCTCACCAAGCTTGATCGCCCCTTTGAGCTTGGGATGGGCTGGCGCGGTGGTCCCGGCCTTGACCGTCATGGCCTGCGATGAGGCCGCCGTGGCACAGCCTGCCAGGTGCAATACCAGCGCGGCACCCGCCGCTGCAAACACAAGTCTCAGTAACTTCATTTTTTTCCCCCTGTTGGATGCCAACACCATGAACCCGCCGCGGCGCCCCCGCACAGGCGGCGCCGCGGCGACCTGACCAGCGGTTTACTTGGCAGCCACAGGTGCCGGCGCTTCCGCACCGCGGTTAGGCTGGCCTTCGACGTCGGCCTTGCGGTCGAAGGTGAGCAGTTTGCCCATCACCACCTGCACCCACATCGGGTAGGTGTAGGCCGTGCCCTTGTTGTGGTCGATGATGGCGCCGATGCCGCCGCCGAAAATGATGTTGCCCGCCATGCCCGCATTGGCGCGCGAGATCGCCACGCCACGGCCGTCGGCTTCGCCGGCCTTGACGCAGGTGATCTGCAGGTCCTTGGACGAACGCCGCACATTGACAGTGGCCGGCGTTTTGACCACATGCATGCCGTAGTCATTCTCGTATTTGCACTCCGCATCCTTGACCTCGGCGCCGTTGGCACCGTAGGTCTCGAAGCGCACCGGGTTGGTCGAGTCGTTGACGATGGAGGCGCAGCCGGTCATGGCGACGCAGGCCACAAGCGTGGCGTAAAAACGGATGGACATGAAAACTCCCTGGAGATTTGTTGTGTGGAAATACGCCGGGAAATGTAGCACGGCATTACGACTCGTTACACCCGCGTTTACCTGTGCCACCGGGTAACACTAAGGACTACTTCACGCTCCGCGTTCGCAGCGCTCTCAGAGGGAGCCGGATGATTCCACGGACGTGTTTTCTGGCCAGGGGCCGCTCACCGAGGTGAAAAAAAAGCTGACCAGGTCAGCTCAGGGGTGCTCGAGCCTGCGCCCCGTCCGCGTGCTCAGGCCCTGGGCAGCGTCACCCCGCTCTGGCCCTGGTACTTGCCGCCGCGGTCCTTGTAGCTGACCTCGCAGACGTCGTCCTTGTCGCTTTCGAAGAACAGCACCTGCGCGCAGCCTTCGCCGGCGTAAATCTTGGCTGGCAGCGGCGTGGTGTTGGAGAACTCCAGCGTCACATACCCTTCCCACTCGGGCTCGAAGGGTGTCACGTTGACAATGATGCCGCAGCGGGCATAGGTGCTCTTGCCCAGGCAGATCGTCAGCACATTGCGCGGGATGCGGAAGTACTCCACGGTACGTGCCAGCGCGAAGCTGTTGGGCGGGATGATGCAGCTGTCGCCGTGGAAGTCGACAAAACTCTTTTCGTCGAAGTTCTTCGGGTCGACCACGGTGCTGTGGATGTTGGTGAAGACCTTGAATTCCGGCGCGCAGCGGATGTCGTAGCCATAGCTGCTGGTGCCGTAGCTGATGATCTTCCTGCCCTCGCTCTCGCGGATCTGGCCCGGCTCGAAGGGTTCGATCATGCCGGTGGTCTCGGCCATGCGGCGTATCCATTTGTCGCTTTTGATGCTCATGCGGTGGTTTCCTCGGTGTACCTGAATTGTAGGCAAGCCGCCAGGGCCGGATGGCCAGTCCATTTCGCTCCTGAATTGATAGCTGAAAACGACCATTTGACATGGGCCAGGGGCCAATTGCATGCATGAAACCGGCAAACCGGGGCGATGCCGGACGCCACAGCGGGCAGCGGCCGCTCAGAACATGTGCCCGGTCGCCAGCGCCGCGGCCGCCGCGCGGGTCTCGACCCCCAGTTTCTCGAAGATGTGCTCCAGGTGTTTGTTCACGGTGCGGTGGCTCATGCCCAGGATGTCGCCGATGTCGCGATTGGTCTTGCCCTTGGCCAGCCAGGACAGGACCTCGGTCTCCCGCGGCGTCAGCGCCGCGCTGGCCAGGCGCGAGGGCGCGGCGGTATTGGCGCTGCGCTGCTCCAGCAGCAGCATGGTTTCGCCCATGCCAACCCGGCCCATGTTGCGCACCGACAGAAACACGCCTGCCAGGCTCAGGAACACCTGGCCGGTGCCGCCGTCGAGCGCGGCGTGGACCGCATCGGGCAGGCGCCCGTCCTCCCCGCCACCATCGACGGCCTGCAGCCACAACGCGGCCTGCGGCGAGCGCCAGGCGACGCGGCCACGCGCATCAACCAGCAACACGCCGAAGCCGGCCACATCCACGGCCTCGCGCGCCAGTCGCGTCATGCGCGCATTGCGCGTGTGGGTGTGCAGGCGCGCCACCACTTCCTGGGCGCGCAGCGGCTTGACCACATAGTCGACACCGCCGCAGGCAAAACCTTCCAGCACATGCGGCGTTTCCGACAGGCCGGTCATGAAAATCACCGGGATGTGCGCGAGCGCCGGGTTCGCCTTGATCAGCCGGCAGGTCTCGAAACCCGACAGGCCGGGCATGACAGCGTCGAGCAGGATGGCGTCCGGCGCCACCAGTTCCAGCCGCTGCAGGGCCGCGTCGCCGTCGCGCGCCACCAGCACGGTGTAACCCTCGCCTTCGAGCGTGTCGCAGAGCATGCCCAGGCTGCTGGGCGCATCGTCCACCACCAGCACCACCGGGCGCTGGGCGTCGCCGGGCTCCAGCCGTTCAGGCATAACCACCCTCCGTCAGTTGGTCCAGCAGCAGTTCGAGTTCGCAGCGGCTGACATAGCCGCGCAGCCGGTTACAGCTCCCGGCCAGGGCCGGGTCATCAGCGGTGATGCGGTCCAGCAGGCGGTGCAGGCCATGCACATGGCCCAGGTGCACCAGCCGGATCAGGCCGGCGCGGGCTTCCTCGGGCAACTGCCGGGTGTCGCCGGCCGCCGCGGTGGCCGGCAACAGCACGGGCGACACCACCGAGGTCACCCATTCCAGGCCGAGGTGGCGCTGCAGCGCGTCCATCAGTTCGGACTCGAGCACCGGCTTGCCGACAAAGGCCTGGCAACCGGCCGCCTTCAGGCGCGAGGCCTGGTTCTCGAACACGTTGGCCGACACCACGATGATGGGCACGCGCTCATAACCCCGGCTGCGTATCTGCACCGCGGTTTCCCAGCCGTCCATGTCGTCCATGCTGATGTCCAGCAGGATGGCGTCGGGCAGCCCGTCCTTCAGGCTGTCGATACATTCCAGGCCGCTGGCCGCCTCCTTGACCTCGAAACCCAGCGGCGCCAGCATGCCGGCCAGCATCTGGCGCTGCACCGGCTGGTCGTCCACCACCAGCAGGGTGCGGCGTTTGCCAAAAAAGCCGGCAATCTGGTGCGGCGGGTCGGCCAGCGGGCCCGGGTCGTCGATCTCGCGCAGGTACAGCCGAACCCCGAAGGTGCTGCCCCTGTCAGGCTCGCTCTGCAGCGACAGGTCGCCGCCCATCAGCGCGGTCAGCAGGCCGGTGATGGTCAGGCCCAGCCCGGTGCCGGGATCGCCGCGGCGCCGGCCGGCGGCGCCGCGCTCGAAGGGCAGGAAGATGCGCTGCTGGTCCTGCTGTGCAATACCGATGCCGGTATCCACCACCTCGAAACGGATCACCTCGCGCCGGCAATCCACATGCAGCGTGACGCTGCCGGTGTCGGTGAAACGCACCGCATTGCTCAGCAGGTTGATGATGATCTGGCGCAGGCGCTTGGCATCGGCCTGCACCCAGGCCGGCATGCGGCCGCTGTGGGTGTAGAAAAAATCCACCCCCTTGGCTTCGGCCTGCGGCCGCACCATGCTGACCAGGCCCTCCAGGAAATCCGGCAACGGCACCGGAATCGGCTCGAGACGCAGCCGGCCGGCCTCGATGCGCGCCAGATCCAGCAGGCCGTCCACCAGTTGCAGCAGATGTTCGCCGCTGCGCTGGATGGTCTGCACCGCCTCGCGTGGCATGTGGGCCAGCGCCTCGCTCTTGAGCAGGATCTGCGAATAGCCAAGGATGCTGTTGAGCGGCGTGCGCAGCTCATGGGTCATGCCGGCCACATAACGGGTCTTGGCCTGGTTCGCCGACTCGGCCAGTTCCTTGGCGGTCTGCAGCGCTTCGTCGGTGCGCTGGTGCGCCTCGATCTCGCGCGACAACAACTGGTTCTGCCGGTTCGACTCGTCCTGCGCCATGCGGCGGCTTTCGCTGCCCAGCACCACCCACCAGCTGCACACCGCAATGATCAGCAGCAGCATCGCAAACACCTTCACGAAGGCCGACAGCAGCATGTCCTGCGGGTCGGAAGAAAGCGGCAAGGCGGTTTCCTGGGTGTAGACCATGCCCATCACCGTGGCCAGCAGCGCGCACAGCGACAGGGTGACCACCATGTAATGCCCGACCCGGAAGTTGACACGGCTCGACAGCGCGCTCGGCAACAGGGTGTGCAGAAACTGTTCGGCCTGCTCGGCCGCGCGCGAACGTGTCTTGCAGCGGTCGTGGCAACGCGACTCCAGCGTGCAGCACAGCGAGCAGATCGGCGCGCCATAGGCCGGGCAACTGGCCATGTCTTCCGCCTCGAAGGCGTTCTCACAGACATGGCAGCGCACCATCTGGCCGGGCGCGCCCATCGGTTCGGGCTGGCGCGCGATGTAGTAGCGGCCTTTGGTCAGCCAGGCCAGCAGCGGCGACAGCAGCAGCGCCATGCCGAGCGCGATGAAGGGTGAAAACGCCTCGGCGCGCGGCCCGAGTGCGCCGGTGTAGGCCACCACCGAAACCACCGCGGACAGCAGCATGGAACCCAGGCCCACCGGGTTGATGTCGTAGAGGTGGGCGCGTTTGAACTCGATGCCCCTGGGGCTCAGGCCCAGCGGCTTGTTGATGACCAGATCAGCCACCAGCGCGCCGACCCAGGCAATCGCCACATTGCCGTACAGGCCCAGCACCTTCTCGAGCGCCGAGAAAACACCGAGCGTCATCAGCAGCAGCGCAATCGTGACGTTGAACACCAGCCAGACCACGCGGCCCGGATGGCTGTGGGTCAGCCGCGCAAAAAAATTGGACCAGGCCAGTGAGCCGGCATAGGCATTGGTCAGGTTGATCTTGAGCTGCGACACGACCACAAACACCACGGTGGCCGCCAGCACCCAGGCCGGGTCGGTGAACACATAGGAAAAGCCGGCCAGGTACATCTGCGTTGGCTCCACCGCCTTGGACACCGGCAGCTCATGCTGCAGCACCAGGAAAGCCAGGAAGGCGCCGCCCAGCATCTTGAGCATGCCCAGCACGATCCAGCCAGGACCGGCCATCAGCACCGCGGCCCACCAGCGCTTGCGGTTGGCATGGGTTTTTTCGGGGAGAAAACGCAGGAAGTCCACCTGCTCGCCGACCTGCACCACCAGCGAGAAGGCCACGGTGGCGGCCGCGCCGAACATCAGCGGATCGAACTCGCTGCTGCCCGAGGTGCGCCCGGCCAGCCCGGTGAAATCGGTAAAGGCCTGCGGGTTCTTCCAGAGCACGGCCAGATAAGGCAAAAGCAGTAACACGCCCCACAGCGGCTGCGTCCACAGCTGCAGGCGCGAGATCAGCGTGATGCCGCGCACCACCATGGGCACGATCACGATGGCGCTGATCACGTAACACCAGGCAATCGGGATGTCCAGGTACATCTGCAGCGCCAGCGCCATGATGGCGGCCTCCAGCGCGAAAAAGATGAAGGTGAAACTCGCATAGATCAGCGAGGTGATGGTGGACCCCAGGTAGCCGAAGCCCGCACCACGCGTGAGCAAATCCATGTCCACGCCGTAACGCGCGGCGTAATAACTGATGGGCAGGCCGGTGAGGAAAGTGATCAGGCCCACCACCAGGATGGCCCACAGCGCATTGGTGAAACCGTAGTTCAGCGCAATCGCCCCGCCTATCGCCTCCAGCGCGAGAAAGGACACCGCACCAAAAGCGGTGTTGCCCACGCGCCATTCCGACCACTTGCGAAAGCTGCGCGAGGTGTAGCGCAACGCGTAGTCCTCGATGGACTCGTCGGCGACCCAGGCGTTGTATTCGCGGCGTATGCGGAATATTTTTTGTGTGGCGATGGTCAAGAGACGGTCTCCGTCGAACGGCCGGCTGGAGGAAACACGCCGGTGGCGCTCTCCGCAGGGGCGCGCAAGAAGTGTGCCCGCATCTGGTGCGTGCACTCAAGACACCGCCCTACGTTGATTGACGTATAGGGCCTGCGCGCGCTTGTGAACATGATCCGTTTCAGCAACCGGTCTTTTCCCCGTTCACCTTTTCATCAACCGCAGGAGCCCAGCATCATGTCCAACGACGATCGCGATCCATCTTCCCAGCCTTCCCTCATCAACCGCAGGCGACTTGTACAGGGCATGGCCGCCGCGCTGCCGCTGGCTGGTTTGCCGGGCTGGGCCCAGGCGCAGGCCTTTCCCACCGCCAAGGTCAACACCACCAAGCTGGCTGTCACCGACACCGAAGTCACCGTCGGCCAGCTGCACTCGGCCACCGGCACCATGGCGATCTCGGAAACCGGCTCGATCCAGGCCGAGCAGCTCGCGATCGACCAGATCAACGCCATGGGCGGTGTGCTGGGCCGCAAGATCAAGGTCATCAAGGAAGACGGCGCCTCCGACTGGCCGACCTTTGCCGAAAAATCCAAGAAGCTGCTGGTCAACGACAAGGTTGCGGCGGTGTTCGGCTGCTGGACCTCGGCCTCGCGCAAGGCCGTGCTGCCGATCTTCGAGAAGGAAAACGGCATGCTTTACTACCCGACCTTTTACGAAGGCCTGGAGCAGAGCAAAAACGTGATCTACACCGGCCAGGAAGCCACGCAGCAAATCCTGTACGGCCTGGACTGGGCCTCGAAAGAGAAAAAAGCCAAGACCTTCTTCCTGGTCGGCTCCGACTACATCTGGCCGCGCACCTCGATGAAGATAGGCCGCAAACACATCGAGGCGCACCTGACCGGCAGCAAGGTTGTCGGCGAGGAGTATTACCCGCTGGGCCACACCAACTTCAACTCGCTGATCAACAAGATCAAGGTGGCCAAGCCGGACTGCATCTTCATCGCCGTGGTCGGCGGCTCCAACGTCGCCTTCTACAAGCAGCTCAAGGCTGCTGGCGTGACGGCTGCCAAGCAGTTCCTGCTGACGATCTCGGTGACCGAAGACGAGGTGCTGGGTATCGGTGGCGAAAACATGAACGGTTTCTACGCCTCCATGAAGTACTTCCAGTCGCTGGACAACCCGAACAACAAGGCCTTTGTGTCGGCCTTCAAGGCCAAGTACGGCAAGGATGCGGTGATCGGCGACGTGACCCAGGCCGGCTACCTCGGCCCCTGGCTGTGGAAAGCCGCCGTCGAGAAGGCCGGCAGCTTCGACGTGGACAAGATCGCCGCCGCATCGGCCGGTATCGAGCTCAAGACAGCGCCCGAAGGCTACGTGAAGGTGCATGAGAACCATCACCTGTGGAGCAAGGCGCGTATCGGCATGGCCCAGACCGACGGCCAGTTCAAGGTGGTGGCCGAGTCGCCCGCGCTGATCGAACCCAACCCCTTCCCCAAGGGTTACCAGTAAGCCGGGCGCCCTTGCCGGTTCCCTCCGCCGCAGTGGCGGGGTGAGCCGGCAGGGGCTTTCCCGCCCGCACGCCACGACCTTCAACGCCGTTCCCGGAGCCTGCCATGACCGTTTCCGAAATGCTCAACATCGGCCTGATGCAAGGCTTTGCCGGCCTGAGCCTGTTTTCCGTGCTGCTGCTGATGGGCCTGGGACTGGCCATCATTTTCGGGCAGATGGGTGTCATCAACATGGCGCATGGCGAGTTCATGACCATTGGCGCCTACACCATCTACCTGTTTTCCCACCTGTCCGAAACCTACGCACCGGGTTTTGTGCAGGCCTACTTTCCGTTTGCGATCTTCGCGGCCTTCCTGTTTGCCTTCGCAGCGGGCTGGCTCGCCGAATGGGCCTTCATCCGGCATCTCTACAAACGCCCGCTGGACACCCTGCTGGCGACCTGGGGCCTGTCGCTGGGCATGCAGCAGATCTTCCGCACCACCTTCGGCGCCAAGGAAGTCAGCCCGACCCTGCCCGACTGGCTGATGGGCTCCTGGGCGCCGGCCGAAGGTCTGGACATCCCGATCAACGGCATGTTTGTGATGGCGCTGACGCTGGTGGTCACCTGTGGCGTGCTGGTCGCGCTGCACAAGTCGCGCTGGGGCCTGCGGGTTCGCGCCACCGTCGCGAATCGCGTGATGGCCAACGCCACCGGCATCAACACCAAGAAGACCGACCGGCTGACCTTTGCGATCGGCTGCGGCATCGCCGGTGTCGCCGGCGCGGCCTTCACCACCATCGGCTCGACCGGCCCGACCAGCGGCTCGCTCTACATCGTCGATGCCTTCCTGGTCGTGACCTTCGGCGGCGCCGCCAGCCTGCTGGGCACCGTGGTGTCGGCCTTCGGCATTGCGCAGACACAGTCGATTGCCGAGTTTTTCATGACCGGCTCCATGGCCAAGGTGCTGACCCTGATGGCCATCGTGACGATCCTGATGCTGCGGCCGCAGGGCCTGTTCGCCTCCAAGGTACGGCGTTAGGCCACCCGACTCTTCCACCGCATTCCCAGACAAACCGGAGTTTTTCATGAACAGCATCAAGTTATGGATAGGGCGCAACAGCATGGGCAGCGTGCTGCTGCTGGCCGTGGTCCTGCTGGTGGTTTTCCCGCTGGCGCTGGACCTGTTCCGCCTGAACCTGGTCGGCAAATACCTGAGTTACGCCTTCGTGGCGCTGGGCCTGGTGATGCTCTGGGGTTATGGCGGCGTGCTGAGCCTGGGCCAGGGCGTGTTTTTTGGCCTGGGCGGTTACGGCATGGCCATGTTTTTGAAGCTGGAAGCCAGCGACCCGATCACCACCAAAATCCAGTCCACACCCGGCATCCCCGACTTCATGGACTGGAACCAGATCACCGCGCTGCCGGTCTGGTGGACACCGTTCCAGTCTTTCCCGCTGACCGTGCTGCTGATCCTGGTGGTGCCCACCCTGCTGGCCTTCATCATCGGTTACGCGATGTTCAAGCGGCGTGTCGGCGGCGTCTACTTCGCCATCATCACGCAGGCGGTGGCGCTGATCCTGACCGTGCTGATCATCGGCCAGCAGGGTTACACCGGCGGCGTCAACGGCATGACCGACCTCAAGACCCTGATGGGCTGGGACACCCGCACCGACAGCGCCAAGTACATCCTGTATTTCCTGACCAGCGGCCTGCTGCTGGGCGCCATCGTGCTGTGCGCCTGGATACAGCGCAGCAAACTCGGCACCCTGCTGCTGGCCATGCGCGACAAGGAAGACCGCGTGCGTTTCTCCGGCTACGACGTCGCGATGTTCCGCATCTTTGCCTTTTGCCTGGCGGCCCTGCTGTCGGCCGTCGGCGGCGCGATGTTCACCCTGCAGGTCGGTTTCATGTCGCCCTCGCTGGTCGGCATCGTGCCCTCGATCGAGATGGTGATTTTTGCGGCCGTCGGCGGGCGCATGTCGCTGGTCGGTGCGGTGTATGGCGCACTGCTGGTCAACTTCGGCAAGACCTATTTTTCGGAAAGTTTCCCCGACCTCTGGCTGTTCCTGATGGCCGCCATGTTCCTGGGCGTGGTGCTGGCCTTCCCCGACGGCCTGGCCGGTGTCTACAACAACCGGGTCAAACCCTGGCTGGCGAAACGTTTAGGGAAATCCAGGACGCCGGCCGCGTCACCCCCCGCTCCGCCCCCGACGCCCGCTGTCAGCAGCGACGCGCCCGCCCTGCCCGCCGGCCTGAGCGGCCAGCAAACCTAAGGGGAACACCCATGAGCAACACAGACTTTGTCCTCTCGGTGGAAGACCTGACCGTGTCCTTCGACGGTTTCAAGGCCATCGACAGCCTGAACCTCTACGTGGACCAGAACGAGCTGCGCGTGATCATCGGCCCCAATGGCGCCGGCAAAACCACCTTGCTGGACCTGATCTGCGGCAAGACCCGCGCCAGCGCCGGCAGCATCAAGTTCAAGAACAGCGAGATGACCAAACTGCCCGAGTACCAGATCGTGCGCTCCGGCATAGGCCGCAAATTCCAGACGCCGTCGATCTACGAAAACCTCAGCGTGTTCCAGAACCTCGAGGTGTCCTTCCCGCGCGGACGCGGCGTGTTCGGCGCGCTGTTTTTCAAACGCAGCGACGAGGTCAAGGCCCAGGTCCAGGCGGTGGCCGCCGAGATCGGCCTGGAGGCGCAACTCGACACCGAGGCCGGACTGCTGTCGCACGGGCAGAAGCAATGGCTGGAAATCGGCATGTTGCTGATGCAGGACCCGGAGCTGCTGATGCTGGACGAGCCGATTGCCGGCATGAGCGTGCGCGAGCGCGAACTGACGGCCGAGCTGCTGCAGCGCATTTGCAAGGGCCGCGCGATGATCGTCATCGAACACGACATGGAGTTCGTCAAACGTATCGCCGACAAGGTGACCGTGATGCACCAGGGAAAGATCCTGGCCGAAGGATCGATGGAAAAAGTCCAGGCCGATCCGCGCGTGATCGACGTCTACCTCGGCCACTAAGGAGAACCCCATGCTCAACGTCAACAACCTGCATGTCAGCTACGGCCAGAGCGAGGCGCTGCACGGCATCAGCTTCTCGGCCAAGAAAAACGAAACCGTCGCCATCATGGGCCGCAATGGCATGGGCAAAACCACGCTGTTCAAGTCGCTGATCGGCATCCTGCCACTGAAATCGGGAACGATCGAGGTCGATGGCCAGGACATCTCGAAAGACGAGAGTTACCAGCGTGTCGCCAAGGGCGTGGCTTATGTGCCGCAGGGCCGCATGATTTTCCCGACGCTGACCGTGCTGGAGAACATCCAGACCGGGCTGGAGAACGTGCGCCACAAACAGGTGCCCGAAGAAATCTACGCGCTGTTCCCGGTGCTGTTCGACATGCGCGGCCGCAAGGGCGGCAACCTGTCGGGTGGCCAGCAGCAGCAACTCGCGATTGCCCGCGCGCTGGTGACCAACCCCAAGGTGCTGCTGCTCGACGAGCCGACCGAAGGCATCCAGCCGTCCATCATCAAGGACATCGCGCGCGCGCTCAACGAGATCCGCAAGATGCGCGAGATCACCATCATCGTGTCCGAACAGGTGCTGAGTTTTGCCATGGACGTGGCGGACCGCCTGTTCGTCATCGAAGGCGGTCAGCTGGTGCACGAAAGCACACGCGCTGCCACCGACACGGCACGTATCAAGCAGTTTCTTTCCGTCTGATTCCCCGTACCACCCCCTCCAGGAGCAAGAGCATGACCGATACCCTGATCAAGGTTGACCTGAGCAAATCGCCGACCGAAAACGAAATGATCCACAACCGCTGGCACCCGGACATCCCGATGGCCTGCTGGGTCAACCCGGGCGACGACTTCATTCTCGAGACTTTCGACTGGACCGGTGGTTTCATCAAGAACAACGACAGCGCCGACGATGTGCGCGACATTGACCTGACCACGGTGCATTACCTGTCGGGCCCGGTCGGCGTCAAGGGTGCCGAGCCCGGTGACCTGCTGGTGGTGGACCTGCTGGACATCGGCGCCAAGCCCGACAGCCTCTGGGGCTTCAACGGTTTCTTCTCGAAGAAAAACGGCGGCGGTTTCCTGACCGAACATTTTCCCGAAGCGCAGAAGTCGATCTGGGACTTCAAGGGCATGTTCACCAGCTCGCGCCACATTCCCGGTGTCAACTTTGCCGGCCTGATCCACCCCGGCCTGATCGGCTGCCTGCCCGACAGGAAAATGCTGGACCTGTGGAACCAGCGCGAGCAGCAACTGATAGACACCAACCCGACCGGCGGCCTGGCGAATCCGCCCTCGCCCGGCACCGCTCACATGGGCAAGCTCAAAGGCGAGGCCAAGGCCAAAGCTGCCGCCGAGGGCGCTCGCACCGTGCCGCCGCGTGAACACGGCGGCAATTGCGACATCAAGGATTTGTCGCGCGGCGCCAAGGTGTTTTTCCCGGTCTATGTGGACGGCGCGGGCCTGTCGGTCGGCGACCTGCACTTCAGCCAGGGCGACGGCGAGATCACCTTCTGCGGCGCCATCGAGATGGCCGGCTGGGTCCACATGAAGGTCACGCTGATCAAGGGCGGCATGGCCAAGTACGGCATCAAGAACCCGATTTTCAAGCCCAGCGTGATCACGCCAGCCTACAACGACTACCTGATTTTCGAAGGCATCTCGGTCGACGAGGCCGGCAAGCAGTATTACCTCGACGTCAACGTCGCCTACCGCCAGGCCTGCCTGAACGCGATCGAGTACCTGAAGAAATTCGGCTACTCCGGCGCCCAGGCCTATTCCATCCTCGGCACGGCGCCGGTGCAGGGCCACATCAGCGGCGTGGTCGACGTGCCCAACGCCTGCGCCACCCTGTGGCTGCCGACGCAGATCTTCGACTTCGACATCAATCCCAACGCGTCCGGTCCGACCAAGCACATCGACGGCAAAATCGACATGCCACTGTCGCACGACATCAAGTAGGCCGAATCATGCCGACTTACGACTACGACTGCGCGCAATGCGGCAGCTTCGATGCGCTGCGTTCGGTGGCCATGCGCAACCAGGACGCGGCCTGCCCGTCCTGCGGCGGTGTTGCGCCGCGCATCCTCGCGAGCGCGCCCGCACTGGCCCTGATGGAAGGCGGCACACGCCTCGCGATGGCCACCAACGAACGCGCACGCCACGAGCCGAAAAGTTCGGGCAGCTACGCGCGGCTCAAACACCCGGCCGGCTGCGGCTGCTGCGCCAGTGGCAAACGCGGCGCCACGGTCACCGCGCCCAACGGCAACAAGGCCTTTCCGAGCAAGCGTCCCTGGATGATCAGCCACTGAACAAAGCTCCCCCCGAAGCGCCTGCGGCGCCCCGCGCCACCGCGAGACGCGAGGGCTCTTCGGAGCCGTCCAAGCCTGCGCAGGCAGGCTTGGAGCCGCGGTCCTCAGCCCCACCTGCGGCCCGGCAGAGCCGGTTCCGCGGTGTTCTGGCTTGAATCACGGGGAGCGCGGTTAGTGACAGTGGTTTAGCGAAGCAACAAGGAGTTCCGATCATGGTTCACGGTGATATTTCGAGCAGCAAGGACACGGTCGGTGTGGCGGTCGTCAACTACAAGATGCCGCGCCTGCACACCCATGCCGAGGTGATGGACAACGTGCGCAACATCGCGCGCATGGTGGTGGGCATGAAGAAGGGCCTGCCCGGGCTGGACCTGGTGATCTTTCCCGAATACAGCACCCACGGCATCATGTACGACACCGGCGAGATGTACGAAAACGCCGCCACCGTTCCGGGCGCGGAAACCGATGTGTTCGCCGCGGCCTGCCGCGAGGCGAAAGTCTGGGGCGTGTTCTCGATCACTGGCGAGCGCCATGAAGCCCATCCGCACAAGGCGCCCTACAACACGCTGATCCTGATGAACGACCAGGGCGAGATCGTGCAGAAGTACCGCAAGATCATGCCCTGGGTGCCGATCGAAGGCTGGTACCCGGGCGACTGCACCTATGTCAGCGACGGGCCCAAGGGCCTCAAAGTCAGCCTGATCATCTGCGACGACGGCAACTACCCGGAGATCTGGCGCGACTGCGCGATGAAAGGCGCCGAACTGATTGTGCGCTGCCAGGGCTATATGTACCCGGCCAAGGAACAGCAGATCCTGATCAGCAAGGCCATGGCGTTTGCCAACAACTGTTATGTCGCGGTGGCCAACGCGGCCGGCTTCGACGGGGTGTACTCCTACTTCGGGCACTCGGCCATCATCGGTTTCGACGGCCGCACGCTCGGTGAATGCGGCGAGGAGGACATGGGCATCCAGTACGCGGCGCTGTCCAAACACCTGATCCGCGACTTCCGGCGCAATGGCCAGTCGGAAAACCATTTGTTCAAGCTGCTGCACCGCGGCTACACCGGGATGATCAATTCCGGCGACGGCGACAAGGGTGTGGCCACCTGCCCCTTCAGCTTTTACACCGACTGGCTGCGCGACCCCGAGGCCGCGCGCCTGCAGGTGGAGTCCTTTACGCGCACCACGATAGGCACCGACGAGGCACCGATGGAGGGCATCCCGAACCAGGGCAGCGTGCCGGCCTGAGCCCTCAGTTGCTCTGTTTTTGATAGCTACCAGCCCATATCCGACATGGGCTGGGTGCCGATTTTGTTTACAACCGCGCGGCCGGCGGCGATCCGGCCATGGCCTGCGAAATCACGCATCGCTCGATCACGCGGTCGTCGCCGAGCACGATCAACGCGAACAGCAGCTCGTCCAGGCTGCCGGCCTGCGCGGTCTTGCGCGCCAGCAGCGGTGTCGCCTGCGGATTCAGCACCACAAAATCGGCCTCGCAGCCGGGCAGCAGGTTGCCGACCACACCTTCGAGCCCCAGCGCACGCGCCGCGCCGCCGGTGTGTTGCCACCACAGCTGCTGCGGGCCCAGCGACACGCCGGCCTTGGTCTGCCCCTCGCGGCCCACGTAATACGCTGCCAGCATGGTGTGGAAGGGGCTGAAGCTGGTGCCGCCGCCGACGTCGCTGGCCAGGCCGTACAAAAACCCGGTGCGGTCCGCGGCCTGGTAATCAAAAAAACCGCTGCCCAGAAACAGGTTGCTGGTCGGGCTGACCGCCGCAGCCGTGCCGGTGTCCCGCATCAGCGCCCGGTCCGCGTCGTCGATATGGATGCAGTGCGCATACACGGCGCGCGGACGCAGCAGGCCAAACTGCTCATACACGCTGAGGTAGCTGCGCGCCTGGGGGTAAAGCTCGCGCACCCAGGCGACCTCGTCCTTGTTTTCGGCCACATGCGACTGGATCCAGACGTCGGCATAACGCGCGGCCAGCTCGCCGGCACCACGCAGCTGCGCCTGGCTGCAGCTCGGCACAAAACGCGGCGTGATCGCGTAGCCGAGCCGGTCCACGCCGTGCCAGCGCGTGATCAGCGCTTCGGTGTCGATCAGGCTTTGTTCGGTGGTGTCGCGCACACCGTCCGGTGAATGCTGGTCCTGCAGCACCTTGCCGGCGATCAAACGCAGGCTGCGGCGCTGCGCCTCGCCGAGCAAGGCATTGACCGAGGCCGGGTGCGAGGTGGCAAAAGCCAGCGCCGTCGTCACGCCATGGCGCAGCAACTCATCGACGAAGAAGCTGGCCGCCTCGCGGTTGTGGGCCGCATCCGAAAAACGGCTTTCATGCGGGAAGGTGTAGTTTTCCAGCCAGGGCAGCAGGCCTTCGGCGGGTGACCCGATCACATCGAGTTGCGGGTAGTGGATGTGCATGTCCACAAAACCCGGCGCGATGATGCGGCCCGGCAGGTGGGTGATGTCCAGCCCCGGAAAGCGTGGCGCCAGCGCGTTGTAGCTGCCCACGGCCAACACGACCTGACGCCCGCCGGCGTCCGGACCGACCACCAGCAGGCCATCGGTTTCCAGCCGGGCCTGCGCCGGCTCGGGAAAATAAAGAAGGGAGGCGCGCCAGGCTTTCATTGCGCTAGGTTACCGCAGGCAGGCTGCGGCGCAATACGGCGCCGCGCATAAGCCTTATTTGCCCAGCTTGCCCTGCACGCCCTGCACCAGGAAGTTCATCCCCAGGATCTGCGCGTCGCTCAGCGTCTGGCCCGCCGCGAGCACCTCGCGACCCTCGTTGTCCAGCAAGGCCGTGCGGGCCTTGAACGGATGCAGCTTGCCGGCGGCGATGTCCTTCTGGCGCGCCAGCACCTCGTCAGCCACCTTTTTCGGCACTTTCGGACCAAAACTGTCGACGCGGATCATGCCCTGCTTCACACCGCCCCACAGGGCTGCGCTTTTCCAGCTGCCGTCCAGCACCGCGCGCGCACGCCGGGTGTAGTAGTCACCCCACTGGTGCGTCACGGCCAGCACCTGGGCGTCGGGCGCGACCTTGCGCATGTCCGAGTGGTAGGCAATCGCGAGTTTGCCGCGCTCCTGCGCCGCCGCCATCACGGCGGTGGAGCCGGTGTGAAAGGCGATCAGCTCCACACCCTGGTTGAACAGTGTCATCGCCGCCTCGCGTTCACGCGGCGGGTCGAACCAGGCGCCCAGCCAGACCACCTTCACTTCAGCGGCCGGATTGACCGAGCGCATGCCCAGCGTGAAGGCATTGATGCCCTGGATCACCTCCGGAATCGGAAACCCGGCGACGTAACCGGCGCTGCTGGCCAGGCGACCGGCGGCAATGCCCGCCAGGTAGCGGCCTTCGTAATAACGCGCATTGGCCACGGCCACGTTGGCCGCGGTCTTGTAACCGGTGATCGATTCGAACTTCACATCGGGAAAGTCCCTGGCGACCTTCAGCGTCGGCTCCATGTAGCCGAAACTCGGCGTGAAGATCAGCTGGTGGCCCTGCTGCGCCAGGTCGCGGATCACCCGTTCGGCATCCGCGCCTTCAGCCACGTTTTCGACATAGGTGGTCTGGACCCGCTCGCCCAGTGCGGCTTCAACGGCCTTGCGCGCGTCCTCATGCTGGCGCACCCAGCCGGCTTCGGTGATGGGCGCAACATACACAAAGCCGATTTTCAGCGGCGGCTTCACAGGCGCTGCGGACTGGGAAAAAACGGGAGAAAACAAACAGGCGGCCGCGAGCGCGGCAGCGAGGTTTTTATACATGGTGGTCCTCTACATGGCCCCGGAAAATAAAAAACACCAGCGCGCCGGGACAGCGCGCGGGTGAAACGCCATTTTAGCCGCTCAGTCCGGCGGCGCTCCAGCACAGGTCTTTTCCAGCAGGGCTAATAATTGATGCAGGCAATGTCAAACAAGGCGTCCTGGAAGCTGCCGTCGCGCACGACCTCCCACCGGCGCGGCAGCGGGTCTTCAAAGACCACCTGGCCGTGGCCCATGCGCTCGGACAGCAGCGCCACCGACAACATGCGCAGACGCTGGTTTTTGCAGTCAAATTCGCTCTGGTGCAGGCGCGAGAAGTAGCCCTTTTCGTTGGTGATCTGGACCAGCTGGTAGTCCATCAGCCACCACATGCGGACCAGGCCGCCCTTGCCCCGCAAGGTGTTGCGATCGATGTAGGTGATGACCATTTCATCGACCATCACCGGTGTCCATTGGGCTGCAGCGCCCGCGCTGAGGCAACTGAGGGTGAGGGCAAGGAACAGGCGTTTCATCGTGAAGGGATCGGCAGGTCTTGCGCCATCATAGTGCGGGGCGTCGCCGCCGTCGGCCGGAAAATCGCCTCCGGCCGGCCGGGGAGGCGATAATCCCGGAAAACGGTGTCACCCGCCGAAGGAAGCAGCCAAGATGCAGATAAAAGACAAGGACGTTTACACGCTCACGACCCGTGGCCAGGACGAGCTGCGCAGCGGCGCGACCGCCCTCAGCCCGGCGGAGATCGAACTGCTGGTCCGGATCGACGGGTCCCAGAGCCTGAGCCAGCTCAGGGCCGGCATGACGCCCGCCGCCGCCGGTGTCTTCACCGCAGCCTTCATGACTCTGCAGGACAAGAAGCTGGTGATGCTGGCCGAGGTGGACCCGTTCACCGAACAGTTCAATGCCCGCATGAGCGATTTTGCGGTGACCCAGGCCGAAGCCGAGGCGGACACGGGTGCCGCCTCCCTGAAAAAAGCCGGCTACTACGTCAGGATCGCCCGACCGCGTGGCCCTGCGAAACCGCGGGAGCCGGGTCAGTCGCTGTCGGCCATCGTGGTCGAAGACGAGCCGATGCTGGCCAAGTTCATCCAGAGTTATCTGATGTTCGAGGGTTTCAAGGTGCGGGTGGCGAGCAACCGCGAGGAAGTGGTGACCGAATTCCGCAAGCAGCCGGCGCCGGACCTGATCCTGCTGGACGTGGTGCTGCCCGACGCCGACGGCTTCGACATCCTGCTGCGCTTGCGCCAGCACCCGCTGCTCAAGGTGGTGCCGGTGATCATGCTGACCGGCAAGGCCACGCGCGAAGCGGTGCTCAAGGGCCTGGCCGCGGGCGCTGACGGTTATGTCACCAAGCCCTTCGAGGCGGATTCACTGATGCTGGTGGTGCGCACCGTGCTCGGCTTGCCGGCCGAACCGGAAGGTCCCGCCCTGTCGCTGCTCTGACGCCGCGGGCCACGGCCGGCCACGCCGGCCTTATCCGCGAAACTCCGCGAAACACGCATCCAGGCGATCGATGTAGCGTCGCCTGGCCGCCGCATCGATGAAACTCGCCTCGAAGCTGTTGCGCGCCAGCGTGTACGCATGCCCGGCATCCATGCCCACCGCGGCAAAGGTCTGCGTGAAGTTGTCGTTCATGTAGCCACCGAAGTAGGCCGGGTCGTCGGAGTTGATGGTCACGGCCAGCCCGGCGTCCAGCAACTGGCGCAGATTGTGCTGCGCCAGCTCGGGAAACACGCAGAGCTTGAGGTTGGACAGCGGGCACACGGTCAGCGCGATGCGGTCCTGCGCCAGCCGCTGCATCAGGGACGGGTCTTTGATCGCCTGCACGCCGTGGTCGATGCGTTCGACCTTCAGCACGTCCAGCGCGGTCCAGATGTAGGCGGGGGGTCCCTCCTCGCCCGCATGCGCCACCAGGTGCAACCCCAGCGCGCGGCAGCGCGCGAACACGCGCGCAAACTTTTCAGGCGGGTTGCCGACCTCGCCGGAGTCCAGCCCGACACCGATGATCTTGTCGCGGTAAGGCAGCGCCTGTTCCAGCGTTTCAAACGCCTCTTCCTCGCTGAGGTGGCGCAAGAAACACAGGATCAGCGCGGCGCTGATGCCGAACTCGGCCTCGGCATCCACACAGGCGCGGTGCAGGCCCGAGATGACCGTCTCCATCGCCACGCCGCGCGCCGTGTGGGTTTGCGGATCAAAAAACAGCTCGGCATGAACCACCTTGTCGGCCGCCGCTTTCACGAAGTAGGCATGCGCCATGTCGTAGAAGTCCTGCTCCTCGATCAACACGCTGGCGCCGGCGTAATAGATGTCCAGAAAGCTCTGCAAATTGGTGAAAGCGTAGGCGCTGCGCAGTTCTTCCACGCTGGCATAGGGCAGCGTGATGCCGTTGCGGCCGGCCAGCGCAAAAATCAGTTCGGGCTCGAGTGAACCTTCAATGTGGATGTGCAGCTCGGCCTTGGGCATGGCCCGCAGCAGGGCCGGCAGGCGCTGCCGGGAAATGTCGGAAAAGGAATCCATATCGGCTCCAGAAAACAAAAAAGGCTGCGCGAAGGCAGCCAGGGTCAACCAGCGGCGGCAGCCCCGCTGCCGGCCGCTGCAGGGCTGCCTCAGTTACCGGGGACCTTGCCTTCCACGCCCTTGACGTAGGTTTTCAGGCCGCCGAGAAACTTGTCGTCGGCGACCACATCCTTGGCAATCAGCTCCTTGCCGGTGTTGTCCAAAATCGGGCCTTTCCAGATCGAAAACGAGCCGTCTTTCAGCCCGGCCTTGATCTCGTCAATGCGCTTTTTGGTCTCTTCAGGTACGTCGGCAGCAATCGACACCATGTCGATGGCGCCTTCCTTGACGCCCCACCAGCTCTGGCCGGTGGCCCAGGTGCCGTCGAGCGCTTCCTTGACGGCCTTGATGTAGTACGGACCCCAGTTGATCACGGCAGAACCCAGGTGGGCCTTGGGACCGTAGGAAGTCATGTCCGAATCCCAGCCGAAAGCGCGCTTGTTCATCTTCTCGGCGGTCTGCAGCACGGCCGACGAGTCGGTGTTCTGGAACAACACGTCAGCGCCGCCGTTGATCAGCGCGGTGGCGGCTTCGGTTTCCTTGGGCGGGTTGAACCACTCGTTGACCCAGACCACCTTGGTCTTGACCTTGGGGTTGACCGACTGCGCGCCCAGCGTGAAGGCGTTGATGTTGCGCACAACTTCGGGAATCGGCACCGAACCGACCACGCCCAGCGTGCCGGCCTTGCTCATCTTGCCGGCTATCACGCCGGCCATGTAGGCGCCTTCGTAGGTGCGGCTGTCGTAGGTGCGCATGTTCTCGGCGGTCTTGTAGCCGGTGGCATGCTCGAACTTCACGCCCTTGGTGTCATTGGCGACCTTGAGCATGGGCTCCATGTAGCCGAAGGTGGTGCCGAAAATCAGCTTGTTGCCCTGGCCGGCCATGTCGCGGATCACCCGCTCGGCATCAGCCGACTCGGGCACCTTCTCGACGTAGCTGGTGACCACCTTGTCGCCGAATTCCTTTTCAATCGCCTTGCGCCCGTTGTCGTGCGCGAAGGTCCAGCCGCCGTCGCCGACCGGGCCGATGTAGGCAAAGGCGATTTTCAGCGGCTCGGGCTTGGCCGGTGCGGCCGCCACCGGGGCGGGTGCCGGCGCCGGTGCGACCTCTTCCTTCTTGCCGCAACCGATGAGGGCTGCGGAGGCCACGGCCGAAAGGGCGGCCAGCTTGAGCAGTGAACGTTTTTGTAGATCAGTCATGTCATCTCCTGTAAGAACGGTTGCGGTTAACGGTAACGGTTGGCGAGGTGGCAAAACCCCGATTATGGTCCGGGAACATCAGGCGCCCGGGTGGAAAGGTTTGCCTATCGAGGTCGGCATGTTCAGCCGGATCCAGCGCGGGTTGCGCGAGATCAGCACCAGCACCACGATGGTGGCCAGGTAAGGCAACATGGTCAGAAACTGGGGCGGCACATCGACACCCAGGCCCTGCAAATGAAACTGCAGCATGGTCACACCACCGAACAGGTAGGCACCAAGCAACACCCGTGCCGGCCGCCAGGTCGCAAAAGTTGTCAGCGCCAGCGCGATCCAGCCCTTGCCGGCGATCATGCCCTCGACCCATAGCGGCGTGTAGACGACCGAGACATAGGCGCCGGCCAGCCCGCACAGCGCGCCGCCGGCCACCACCGCCGCCAGCCGGATGCGCCGCACCGGGTAACCGAGCGCATGGGCCGACTCCGGGCTTTCGCCGACCGAACGCAACACCAGGCCAGCGCGTGTGCGGTACAAAAACCAGATCAGCCCGGCGGTCAGCACCATCGCGATATAGACCATCGGATGCTGGCGGAACAGCGCGGGGCCGACGAAGGGCAGATCGCTGAGCCAGGGAATCAGATGGCGTGCCTGCTCGGGCAGCTTTTCCTGCACGTAGCCGATGCCCACAAAGGCCGAGAATCCCGCGCCAAACAGGCTCAGCGCCAGGCCGGTCGCATACTGGTTGGTGTTCAGCCAGATCACCAGCACGCCAAAGATCGCAGCCAGCAAGGCGCCGGCCGCCATGCCGGCAGCAAAACCCAGCCAGCTGTTGCCGGTGTGCACCACGGTCGCAAAACCCGCGATCGCGGCGCACAGCATCATGCCTTCGGCGCCGAGGTTGACGATGCCGGCCTTTTCGTTGATCAGCAGTCCCAGCGCGGCAATCGCCAGCACGGTGCCCGCGCTCAGCGTGGCGGCCAGCAGCAAGGCGTACGTGTCCATCAGCGTGCTCCCTTGCGGAATGTAACGCGGTAAGCGATCAGCGTGTCGCAGGCCAGCAGGCAAAACAGCAGCAGGCCCTGGAACACACCGGTCAGCGATTTGGGCAGGCCCAGCCGCGACTGCGCCAGTTCACCGCCGATATAAAACATGCTCATCAGGATGGCCGAGAACACCATGCCCGCCGGGTGCAAGCGCCCGACAAAGGCCACGATGATGGCGGCAAAACCGTAACCGGCCGGCACATAAGGCGTGAGCTGGCCGATCGGTCCGGCCACCTCCAGCGCCCCGGCCAGGCCGGCGGCGCCGCCCGAGGTCAGCAGCGCCACCCACAAGGCCTTGCGCGAGGAAAAGCCGGCATAACGCGCGGCCGCCGGCGCCATCCCGCCGACCTGCTGGGCAAAACCGGCGTAGGTGCGGAACAGGAAGATCCACAAAGCCGCGGCGCCGGCCAGCGCGATCAGCAGGCCGATGCTGACCCGCGAGCCGGTCATCAGACGCGGGATCTGCGTGACCGCCTCGAAGGTTTTGGTTTGCGGAAAGTTGTAGCCCTGCGGGTCCTTCCACGGGCCGAACACCAGGTAACTCAGCACCATGTCGGCCACATACACCAGCATCAGGCTGACCAGGATTTCATTGGCGTTGAAGCGGTCGCGCAGCAGCGCGGTGATGCCGGCCCAGACCATGCCGCCCAGCACGCCGGCGAGGATAATCGCCGGGACAATCCACGGGCCGGTGGTCTTGTCGGCCAGCAGCGCAACACCGCCGGCAGCGACCGCGCCGATGACAAACTGGCCTTCGGCGCCAATGTTCCAGACGTTGGAACGGAAACACACGGCCAGGCCCAGCGCAATGATCAGCAGCGGCGTGGCCTTGACCATCAGCTCGCCCAGCGCATACGGCGACTTGATCGGCTCCCAGAAAAAAATCTGCAGGCCGCGCACCGGGTCCTTGCCCAGCGCCACAAACAGGCCCACACCGATCAGCACCGTCAGCAGCAAGGCCAGCAGCGGCGAGCCGAAGGTCCACAGGCGCGAGGGCTGGGGCCGGGCTTCAAGCTTGAGCATGGCTGGCTCCCGATGGCTTGTCGTTCCACAATCCGCTCATCCACTGCCCGACCAGACCCACCGTCGCCTGCGCGCGCGGCAGGGACGGCGAGAGCTGGCCCTTGGCCATCACGTAGAGGCGGTCGCAGATGTCGAACAGTTCTTCGAGTTCCTCGCTGACCACCAGCACGGCGCAGCCGCTGCCCGCCAGCTTCAGGATCTCGCCGCGGATTTGCGCGGCCGCGCCCACATCCACGCCCCAGGTCGGTTGCGAGACGATCAGCAGGGCCGGATTCGCCGCGATCTCGCGCCCGACAATAAACTTCTGCAGGTTGCCGCCCGACAGCGACAACGCCGCCGCGCCGGGACCGCCAGCCTTGACCCTGAAGCGATTGATGATGGCTGTGGCCTGCGCACGCAACACGCGCAGCTGCAGCCAGCCGCCGCGGCCGACGGCGTCGCGGCGGGTCAGCAGCAGGTTGTGCGCCAGGCTCAGCGCCGGCACCGCGCCGCGGCCCAGCCGCTCTTCCGGCACAAAATGCAGGCCCAGTACGCGGCGCTGCGCCGGGTCCAGCTTGCCCACGCCCTGCCCCCTGACCTGCACCGCCTCAGCGGCGGCACGGGTGTCTTCCCCCGACAGTGTGTACAGCAGTTCTTTCTGCCCGTTGCCGGACACGCCGGCGATGCCGACCACCTCGCCGGCGCGCACCGCCAGACTGATGTGTTTGAGGTCCATGCCGAACTGGTCCTCGCGCGCCAGGCTCAGGTCCCGCACCTCCAGCACGGTGGGGCCCAGCGCGACGTCGCGGTGCTCGAGGGCCGGCGGCTCCGCGCCAATCATGAGCCGGCTCAACGAAGCGTTGGATTCCTGGCGCGGGTCGCAGACACCGGTGACCTTGCCGCCGCGCAGCACGGTGCAGGCGGTGCACAGTTCGCGGATTTCATGCAGCTTGTGGCTGATATAGAGAATGCTGCAACCGCCGGCGGCCAGCTGGCGCAGGGTGACAAACAGGTTCTCGACGGCCTGCGGCGTCAGCACCGAGGTCGGCTCGTCGAGGATCAGCAGGCGCGGCTTGGTCAGCAGCGAACGGGCTATCTCCACGCGCTGGCGTTCACCGACGCCCAGGGTATGCAGCGGGCGGCCCGGTTCGAGCTGCAGGCCGTATTGCTGGCTGGTGGCAACAATGCGCTGCGATACCTCGGCCAGGCTCAGACGCTTGTCCAGGCCCAGCCAGATGTTTTCGGCCACGCTCAGGGTGTCGAACAGGCTGAAGTGCTGGAACACCATGGCGATGCCCAGCGCGCGCGCCTCCTGCGGATTGCGGATCACCACCGGGCGTCCGTCGATTTGCATGCTGCCGGCGTCGGGCTTGACCGCGCCATAGATGATTTTCATCAGCGTTGATTTGCCGGCGCCGTTTTCGCCGAGCACGGCATGGATCTCGCCGGGCAACACCGTCAAGGCGACATCGCTGTTGGCGACCACCGCCGGGTAGGCCTTGGTGATGCCGCTGAGCTGGAGTCTTGGTGTCACTGCTTTGTTTCTCTCATTTTTTCAACTGTCATCCCGGACCAGATCCGGGATCCATGCCGCATGGCCCAGCGCCGCGGGTGTACCCCCATGGATTGCGGGTCAAGCCCGCAATGACAGGCAGAGGTAGTTGCGCCGTTCATTATTTTCGCAGCGCGGCAGCCACCGCCTTGACCCGCTCACGCAGCCATTTGGCCGACGCCGAGGCATGGGTGCGTTCGTGCCAGAGCTGGTAATACATCATGCGCGGGAACGCGATCGGGCTGGGCAGGATGGTCAAAGGCAAGGCGTCGGTAAAACGCTCGCAGTACTGCCGCCCCGTGGTCAGCACCAGCAGGCTGGACGCCACCATGGCCGGGATCAGCCCGAAATGCGGGCAGCGCGCCGTGATATTGCGCTGCAGGCCGAGGCTGTCCAGGTGTTCATCGATCACACCCTTGGCGCCGGGATGGGTGGGCGTGGGCGCGATATGTTCGGCCGCCAGCCAGGTGGCGCTGTCCCAGCCGCGTCGCACCGCCGGGTGATTCGACGCCACCAGGCAGACCACCTCGTCGCCGAACAGCCGCGCCATGTGCAGGTCATCGGGCGGCGCCGGCCAGTTGCCGATCACCAGGTCCACCTCGCCCTGGGCCAGACGCGCACGGTAGTCGGACGCACCGGACAGCGCGTGGATGTCAATCCGGCACAAGGGCGCCTGCTGCTTGATCTGGGCCACCAGCTGCGGCAGGAACTGGGGATCCATGTAGTCGCTGCAGGCCAGGCTGAAGGTGTGGCTGGCGGTGGCGGCATCAAAACCGCGGGCATCGCTGAACAGCACTTCGGCGGCACGCAAAATGCTCGCAGACGGCTCGATCATGCGCAAACCGGCGTCGGTGGGCACCATGCCGGCGCCCGAACGCACCAGCAAGGGGTCCCCCGCCAGTTCGCGCAGGCGCTTGAGCGCCGCGCTGACGGCGGGCTGGTACATTCCCAGGCGGATGGCGGCGCGCGAGACGCTGCGTTCGGTCAGCACGGTGTTCAAGACCCTTATGAGATGGAGGTCTATCTTGTCGAATAAGGCCTGGTCCTTCATACCTTTTTATACATTGCCTTGATATGAGGGCCGGTATACCCGCCCGAGCCAATTGGTCGTACCCTGTTGCCATGCCTGTTCAGCCATCCCTTCAAACCATCCAGTTCCTCCGGGGGGGCCAGCCGGTCTCGCTCGCCAATGTACCACCCAGCCGCACGCTGCTGGAGGTGCTGCGCGAGGATCTGGGCTGCACCGGCACCAAGGAGGGCTGCGGCGAAGGCGATTGCGGCGCCTGCACCGTGGTGGTCGGTGAGGCCGAGGGGGGCCGCATGGTGTACCGCGCGGTCAACAGCTGCATCAAGCTGGCCCATTCGATTGACGGCCAGGCCTTGTGGACCGTCGAAGACCTGGCCGACGCCGACGGCAGGCTGCACCCGGCGCAGCAAGCCCTGGTGCAGTCTCATGGCTCGCAATGCGGCTTCTGCACGCCCGGTTTTGTCATGAGCATGTTTGGCATGTACCAGAACCATGTATGCCGCGGCGAAACCATCACCCGCGAACTGGCGCAGCAAGAGTTATCCGGCAACCTGTGCCGCTGCACCGGCTACCGGCCGATCCTGGACGCCGCGCAGCAGATGGCGGCGCTGCCCGCTGTCAGCCTCGACGAGGCCGATCTGCTATCAAAAATGGAGCTGCTCGCCCATGTCAGTCAAGGGCCGGAGGCCGATTTGGCTTATCAATCACCGCGCACGCTGGCCGGGCTGCTGGCCGCCCGCGCCGCCCACCCCGGCGCCCAGCTTGTCGCCGGCTGCACCGATGTCGGCCTGTGGGTGACCAAGCTGCACAAACAATTCGACCAGGTGCTGGATGTGAGCCGTGTCGCGGAACTGCGCCGGGTGGAGGACTACCCGCAGCACATCGCGATTGGCGCCGCCGTGACCCTGGCCGACGCTTTTGCCGCGCTCGTGGCCGGCCGGCCGCAACTGGCCCGCTTCGCCGCACGTTTTGCCGGCTTGCCGGTGCGCAACGCCGGCACCCTGGGCGGTAACGTGGCCAACGGTTCACCGATCGGCGACGCGATGCCGCTGCTGATCGCGCTGGGCGCCAGCGTGGTGCTCATGAGTGTGCGCGGCCACCGCGAGCTGCCGCTGGAAAAGCTCTACACCGGCTACCGCAAGAACGTCATGGCGGCCGACGAAGTGCTGGCCTGGATCAAGGTGCCCAAGCCGGTGGCCAGCGAACGGCTCAGCGTGTACAAGATATCCAAACGCTACGACGACGACATCTCGGCGGTTTGCCTGGCGGTGAACCTGAAGATCGAGGGCGGCACCGTCACCCATGCCTCGATAGGCGCAGGCGGTGTCGCCGCCACGCCCATGCGTGCTTCGCAGACCGAAGCCGCCCTCGCCGCCCGTCCCTGGACGCTGGCCACCGTGCAGCAGGCCATCATCACCCTGCGCGCCGAGTTTTCACCGATCTCCGACATGCGCGCTTCCGGCGCCTACCGCAGCGAGGTGCTGGGCAATTTGCTGCAGCGCTTCTGGCTCGAAAGCCAGGGGATGCAACAGATCAACCTCGAGTCCTTTGTGCTCGACGAGGTGTCGCCGTGAACGCCCGCGACAAGGACCACCAGGAAGGCCCGGTCAGCCGCGCCGACAACCCGTCCGGACCGCAGCTCGATGTGCCGCCGGTCACGCCGCCGCCCGGGCCCGCAGCACCGACACGCGGCGCCGCCGGGCGCTCGCACCAACACGAAAGCGCACGCGCCCAGGTGGCCGGCGCCGCGACCTATGTGGACGACATTCCCGAAGTCCGCGGCACGCTGCACGCCGCGCCTATTCTTTCGACCGTGGCGCACGGTCGCCTGCGCGCAGTGGATGCCCGCGCCGCGCTGGCCATGCCCGGGGTGCGGGATGTGATCCTGGCCAGCGATGTGCCGGGCGACCCGCTGCTCGCCACCTTTGTGCATGACGAACCGGTGTTTGCCACCGACACCGTCGAACACATCGGCCAGGTGATCGGCCTGGTCGTGGCCGACACGGTGATGCAGGCCAGGCGCGCCGCGCGCAAGGTCACGCTCGACATCGAGGAACTGCCTGCCATCCTCGATGTGCGCGAGGCGCTCCAGGCCCAAAGTTTTGTGCTGCCGCCGGTGTTTGTCAAACGCGGCGACGCAGCGCGTGCGCTGGCCTCGGCACCGCACACCCTGAGCGGCCAGCTCGAGGTCGGCGGCCAGGAACATTTCTACCTCGAAGGCCAGGTCGCCTACGTGCTGCCGCAGGAGCAGCAGCAGTGGCTGGTGTACTCGAGCACCCAGCACCCGGGCGAGGTCCAGCACTGGGTCTCGCATGCGCTGGGCATCGCCAACCACGCGGTGCGGGTCGAGTGCCGGCGCATGGGCGGCGGCTTTGGCGGCAAGGAAACCCAGGCCGGCCACCTGGCGGTGTGGGCTGCCATCGCCGCGAACAAACTGAAATGCCCCATCAAGCTGCGGCTGGACCGCGATGACGACTTCCTGGTGACCGGCAAGCGCCACCCTTTTGCCTACGACTACACGGTCGGGTTCGACAATAGCGGTCTCCTGCACGGCCTCCAGCTTGTGATGCTGGCCAACTGCGGTTTCAGCGCCGACCTCAGCGGCCCGGTCGCCGACCGAGCGATTTTCCACACCGACAACGCCTACTTTCTCGAGGACGTGGACATCGCGTCCTACCGCTGCAAGACCCACACGCAAAGCCACACGGCTTTCCGCGGCTTCGGCGGCCCGCAGGGCGTGGTGCTGATCGAAACCATCCTCGGCGACATCGCGCGCCAGCTGGGCCTGGACCCGCTGGACGTGCGCAAGCGCAACCTGTACGGCGTGGAAGACAGGAATACCACCCACTACCAGATGAAGGTCGAGGACAACATCCTGGCTCCGCTGCTATCAAAACTGGAGCAAACTTCCGAATACCGGCGTCGGCGGGAGGAGATTTCAGCCTGGAACGCGGGCAGCCCGGTGATCAAGCGCGGCATCGCGATCACGCCGGTCAAGTTTGGCATCTCGTTCACCGCCACGCTGTTCAACCAGGCCGGCGCGCTGGTGCATGTCTACACCGACGGCAGCGTGCAGGTGAACCACGGCGGCACCGAAATGGGCCAGGGCCTGAACACCAAGGTCGCGCAAATTGTTGCCGATGAACTCGGCGTCGCCTTCGAGGACGTGCTGGCCACCGCCAGCGACACCAGCAAGATTCCGAACGCCTCGGCCACCGCCGCGTCGGCCGGCACCGACCTGAACGCGCGGGCCGCGCAGTACGCCGCGCGCAATGTACGTGACAACCTCGCGCAGTTTGTGGCCGGGCTGGACGGCTGCGGCGCCGGCGCCGTGTCGTTTGCCGGCGGCCAGATCCGCTCGCCCAGAAGCAGCCGGCCTTTTCCGGAAGTGGTGCGCCTGGCCTACGCCAACCGCATCCAGCTCTGGAGCGACGGTTTTTACCGCACGCCGAAAATCCACTACGACAAGACCACGCTGACCGGCCGTCCGTTTTATTACTTCGCTTACGGCGCGGCCTGCAGCGAAGTCGCCATCGACACACTGACCGGCGAGAGCCGGGTGCTCAAGGTCGACATCCTGCATGACGTCGGCACCTCGATCAACCCGGCCATCGACATCGGCCAGATCGAGGGCGGCTTTGTGCAGGGCATGGGCTGGCTGACCACCGAACAGCTGGTCTGGAACCACAAGGGCCTGCTGACGACCCACGCGCCCAGCACCTACAAAATTCCGGCGACCGGCGACATCCCGGAACACTTCAAGGTGGAGTTGTGGCCCGAGCCCAACCGCGAGGACAACGTCTTCGGCAGCAAGGCCGTCGGTGAACCGCCCTTCATGCTGGCGATCAGCGTGCTGGAGGCCTTCAAGGAGGCCATCGCCGCGGCGCGGCCGGGGCCGGTGCGGCTGCAGGCGCCGGCGACGGCGGAGAACGTACTGCACGCCCTTTCCAGCACGCCATCGCAAGCCTGACTCGCAAGCCGTTCGCGCTCGAACAAGTCTGAGGTATCCCGATTCGCAGCTGCCCGTTTATATCGAGTGAGGGCTACCGGGAATGATTGGCAATCTCCGCTGGAGACCAGCGAGACTCAAGCTGGGGACAGGCTTGCCATCAATTGCAAGGCAGGGTGAAAAAGAAGGTCGCGCCCGCACCCGGCACCGCTTCGGCCCAAACGCGTCCGTTGTGCCTGCTGATCACCTGCTTGACAAGGACCAGGCCCATGCCGCTGCCTTCGAATTCGCTGGTGGTATGCAGACGTTCAAAGGGCGTGAACAGCTTGCCGGCGACGCTCATGTCAAAGCCGGCACCGTTGTCCTGCACAAACACAATGTGCTCACCGCTTTCCACCCGCGCGCCTATCTCCAGTCTGGGTTGCGCCTCTTGCCCGGTGTACTTCAGTGCGTTACCTATCAGGTTGACCAACACCTGCTTGATAAGCGCACGGTCCATCCTGCACTGTGGGAGTGTCCCGACCACCACAGTCACACCGCGCCGCGCGATCTCCTCATTGAACATGGCCAAGCACTCCTCGACCACCCCTGACAGTTCGGTTGACTCCAGCCGCAATGCAGCGCTGGACGCCTTGGCAAAGTTCAGCAAGTCGTCGATCAGCGTCTTCATGGCCGCCACACTGCGCAGGATGGTGCCAATGTATTGATTGGCAGCCGGCGGCAACTCGACGCCGTACTTCTTTTCAAGAATGCCGGCAAAGCCTCCTATCAGGTTCAGCGGAGCACGCAGATCGTGTGAGACCAACGCTGAAAAAGCTTCCAGCCGGTGGTTGGCCACTTCCAGCTCACTCGTGCGCTCATTCACACGCCTGTCGAGTTCGGCAATCGTCTGCAGACCGGCCAGATCGGTGGCCAGTTGTGAGGCCAGCGCCACCAGCAGGCGCTCGTCGTCAGCCGTAAAACCTTCGTTGCCCAGCCTGTCGGCAGCGTACATCCAGCCATGACTAAGGCCACGCGTTGCCACACGGCAGGCGATCATGGTTTGCACCGGGGGGTGCGACTGCGGCAGGCCCGTAAAATCACCTGCCGTCGTCGCCACCAGCATGCGCCCTTCGCGTCCCGGGCCCATCAGACGGTGGGTGGCGGCGCAACCGGCGATCGAAGCGGCCACTGCATCGTGAGCTGCCGCAGTGAGGCCGCGGCTCTGGAATTGCTGCAGCGTCCCGTCATCACTCAACACGCAGATACCCACATAACGGGCACTCATGATTTCCTGGGCGGCGCGGCAAACCGTCCCAACAAGTGTCAGTGGGTCGCGTTCGGCAGATATTTCGAGGGAAAGGTTGATAAGAATTGTCAGCCGTTGTGCAAGTGACTGGGCTTCGCGTCCCAGGCCGGCTTGGGACAGCGTATTACCCTGTGCAGCAGCGAGCTGAATGGCGTTTTCCAGCAACAGGGTCAGGCGCTCGTTGCGCACATGCAGGGCCGCAAGCGGATCATCGCCTCCATCGTCTGCCATGGCGCCGCCTGACGCCAATTCATCCACAGGCACTGGCGCCTGCGCCCACGAAGTTTCCAGTCCCAGGGCTTGCGACACCATGGAGATGATATCGGCGGGTTCGGAGGGCTTGGGCAGGACCCATTTCACGCCGACACGGTCAGCAATCTGGCGCCCCTGGCGTGTCCGGTAGCTGGCGGTATGGATGATGATCGGCAGGGCGATGGTCGCCGGATCAGCTCGCAGTTGCCAGCAGAGTTCCTCCCCGTCCATGTTGGGCATGAGCAGATCGGTGATCACCAGGTCGGGCATGGACTCGCGAATCCTTGCGAGGGCGTCCGCGCCGTCTGAAGCGGTGTCAACCGCATGCCCGTAGTAGCTCAGGACGGTTACCAGCAACTCCCGGTTTGAGAGCCTGTCGTCCACCACCAGAATGCGTTTGCCGGTTTGGTGGGGCGCCACACGCCCGGCATCCTGGGCTGATTTGCCTGGCCGCAGATAACCTGCAATCTCGTCGACGAAGGTTCGCGGGTCGATGGGTTTGCTGATATAGCCATCAAAACCTGCCGCTAGAATGCGCTCCCGGTCGCCCACCATGGCATAGGCGGTGACCGCCACCACCGGCACGCCAATCAACCCGGGGAGCGCGCGCAGGCCACGCAACACATCGAAGCCATCCATGCCAGGCAATTGAAGGTCACATATGACAATGTCCGGCGCGCTCGCACTCGCCATTTGAAGGGCGCTTTCGCCATCGTGCGCCTCGCTGCAGGCATATCCGCTCGCTTCCAGCAGATAACGCACAAGATCCCGGTTGGGGATGTTGTCCTCCACCAGGAGCACACGCGGTTTCATGCCGTCGCCTCACCGTCAATCACCACAATGAACCGACTGCCCTTGCCCATCTCGCTCTCGCACACGATCTTGCCCTTCATCATGGAAGCCAGCCGCTGCGACAGGTGAAGGCCGAGCCCCGAGCCGTCTTCACGGCGGCCAGCCGCTGCGCCCAGACGCTGGAAAGACTCGAAAAGGCGGGCCTGGTCCGCGTGTGAAATGCCAATACCAGTGTCTTCCACGGTAAAAATGGTGGCCAGGATATTCCCTGCGCGGGTACTTTTGCCGCAGGCGATGCGTACGGTTCCATGGGCCGTGAATTTGATGGCGTTGTTGGTCAGGTTCAACAGAATCTGTGTCAGCGCCCTTCGGTCCGCCTGGACGGTGAGCCGCTCGTGGGGCAACTCAAGTTGCAAGAGCAACCCTTTGGCCTCGGCTGTCTGCGCCAGCAGGGCCTCCACCTCCTCAAGGACTGCGCGGCAGCTGACGGGTTCGAGCAGCAGATCCACCTTACCAGCTTCAATTTTGGCCAGGTCCAGGAGATCATTGATCAGCGAATGAAGGTGGCGGGCACTGGACTGGATGGTTGTGAGTTGCCGCTCCTGTTCAGTATTCACCGGGCCCGGCATTCTCATCAGCAAGGTACTGGTGAAGCCAATGATGGCATTCAGCGGAGTCCGCAATTCATGTGACATGCTGGCAAGAAACCGGTCCTTGACCTTGGCCGCGTTCTCAAGCTCGAGGTTTTTATCGCGCAAGGCCTGCTCGAACCGTTTGCGTTCCGTGACATCACGGATGGCACTTGAGACGAACAGGCCATCCTCTGTTTCAAGCGGGCTCAAACTGATTTCCACCGGAAATTCCGAACCGTCAGCCCTCAGGCCATTGAGTTCGAAGCCCGTGCCCATGGCCCTGGCGCGCGGATTCTGGAAAAAAGCCTGCCTGTGTGCAGGATGCCGCGCGCGATGGGGCGTAGGCACCAGCATGTCAACCGACTGTCCAAGAAGCTGCTCGCGGCGGTAGCCAAACAGCTTTTCGGTCTGGGAGTTGACCAGCACAATAACCCCATGCCCGTTGACAATGACCATGGCATCAGGGGCAGACTCCAGCAGTTGGGCAAACTTCTTCTCGGCCCGCTGGCGCCCGCTGATGTCGCGTACAGCGCTCATCACCAGCGTCCCCCGCTCGGTCTTCAGGGGGCTCAGGCTGATTTCGACCGGGAACTGCACGCCGTCTTTGCGCAATCCGTACAGTTCAAGACCTGCCCCCATGGTGCGCGTGTGCGGCTGCTGGAAGTAGCCAGCGCGGTGCGCGACATGTTGACGCCTGAAGCTGTCGGGCAGGAGTACTTCTACCGATTGGCCCAAGAGCTCGTCCCGGTCATACCGAAACAGCTGCTCAGCCAGGGAGTTGACGAGGACAATGATGCCAAGAGCGTCAACCACGACGATGGCATCCGGCGTGGACTCGAGCAGGTCTCCCAGCTTCGCATCAACCTGCGACAAACCGTGGAGCAGTGCGCTGCCCAAGTCACTCACGCAGGACACCTACCGCGCCATGGCGACGGAACGGCATACAGGAGACAGAGACTTTTATCATATCCATTCTGCTACCTTGACTGCGGTCGCCCGCGACGCAAGCGGCATCAGTGGCTGACACCCCTACCGATTTGTACGACCGCCTCAGGGTAACACTGCCCCTGTCTCAACGCAATCTGCCGCATGACACACATCGGCAGCGGCAGCCGGCCTCACTCACAAGGAACTCAGCCAGGCCACCCTGGCCAATTCGCTGGGCAAGACTTTCGGCCGTCGGGGCCGGCGATATCCAGCGCCGTGTCAAAAGATTTTCAGTATAGAAACCTCCTGGGTCAATCACATCCCCTGATCGATGGAAGAGTAAACCCTGATCGCAGCGAAGCAATAACACCTGACAGAGGCCAAACGATCGCGATTTTTTTGCCTGCAGCAAACCCACGTTCCGGATCGATGAACCCAATGCCGGCGCACGCGGATTGACACAGACATCCTTACGCGTGCGCGGGGGACCGCCAATGCCCAAGCCTGCGAAAAGCGTTTGCTGACGGCCCCGACGCCGACGCACGGGATGCGCACGCGGCGCGCGTGTGAGGCGCTAGCCGGCAGCGCGCCGCGGCTTTTCGAGCGAGGCCAGCAAATCCTGCAGCGCATCGAGCTCGGCCGGTTTGACCAGGTGGTGGTCAAAACCGGCGTCGGCGGAGCGCCGCCTGTCCTCGTCCTGGCCCCAACCGGTCAGCGCCACGATGACCACCGGGTGACCGGGGTGGCTGCTGCGAATGGCACGGGCCACGTCATAACCGTTCATGCCGGGCATGCCGATGTCGAGCAGGATCACGCCGGGATCGAAGCGCGCAAACAGGTCGATCGCTTCGGTGCCGCCGCGCGCCACCCGGACCTCGGCGCCCAGCATCTCGAGAATCATCGCCAGGCTGTCGCCAGCATCGTGGTTGTCGTCGACCACCAGCACCCGCGTTTGCGCCAGTTCCCCGGTGCTGCCGGCGGGGCTGCTGATGCCGCCTTGCGCGACTTCTGCGACGGGCAGGCGCACGGTGAATTCACTGCCCTGGCCGATGCCCCCGCTGCGCGCGTCCAGGCTGCCGTGATGCATCTCGGCGAGCCGCCGCGACAGCGCCAGGCCGATGCCAAGTCCGCCCTGGGTGCGCGCGCTGTCCCGGTCGCCGCGGCTGAACATCTCGAACATGCGCGGCAGCGCGTCGGCGCTGATGCCGATGCCGTTGTCGGACACGCTGATCGCCACCATGCCTTGCTCCACCTGCGCGCGGATCGCGATGCGCCCGCCGGATTCGGTGTACTTGACGGCGTTGTCCAGCAGGTTGGACAGGATCTGGACCAGCCGCACGTCGTCGCCGTCGAGCCAGACGGCGCCAGCCGGCAGGTCCACCACCAGCTCATGGCCGGCGGCTTGCACCAGCGGGTGGGCGGTCTCGACCGCGTTGCGCACCACCGTCGCCAGTTCAACACGCGCGGTGCGCAGCGACAGCGTGCCGCGGCTGATGCGCGACAGCTCCAGCAGGTCATCGACCAGCCGGACCAGGTGGTTGACCTGGCGCTCCATCATCGCGTGGATGGGTGCGGCGCGCTCATCACCCGGCGCGCTGCGGCGCAACAGTGCGATCGAATTGCGCAGCGGCGCCAGCGGGTTGCGCAGCTCATGGGACAGCGTGGCGAGAAACTCGTCCTTGGAGCGGTCCGACTCGGCCAGCCGCGCCGCCTGCTCGCGCATCGACTGGTCGGCCTTCTGCCGGTCGGTGACGTCGCGTGTGGTGCCGGCCACCGCGACCACCTCGCCGTCGGCACCGAACACCGGCGCAAAAATATAGTCGTAGATACGCCGGCCCCCGGTGCCGGTGAAGGGAATCTCGCCGCGTACCGGTGCGCCCGTGCGGATCACTTCGTCGAGCTCCCGGTCGTGCATGTCCGCATGCCATTGTTCGTAACCCAGATCCATCCAGGTCTTGCCGCGCACCTCCGTCACGCCCCAGGTTTTCAGCAAGGCGCTGTTGGCGTACAGGGCGCGGTGATCGAGGTCGAACACATAAACAAAGTCCGGTGTGCTGTCGAGCGCGGTTTCATAAATGCGCCGCTGCCTTTCGGACTCGGCGATCAGCGCCTGCTGGCGCGTCTCCATGGTTTTCTGTTCGGTCACATTGCGGAAGTAAACGGACATGCCCTCGGCGGCCGGAAAGGTGGTGACCTCGTACCAGCGGTCCTGGTCAGGATAAAAGGCAGTGAACGAGGACTTTTCGCGCTGATACATGGTGCGCTCGTAATTGCGACCGAATTCGAGCCCTTTGAGCCCGGGGTACAGCTCCCAGATCAACCCGCCCGACAGCGAACCGGGCTCGCGGTCCAGGATGCGGTAAGCCTCCCGGTTGACATAACCGAAGCGCCACTGGCGGTCCAGCGTGTAAAAGCCTTCGGTGATGCTTTCAAGGATCGCGACGGCGTCACGGCTGGCCCTGGCGGTCGCATCCTCGACGCGGTGAATCAGATACGCCAGCTCGCCCTGGTCGTTGAGCACCGGCGAATTGACCGCCGCCCAGTAGCGCTCCTCGAAACCGCCGCCCCTGGCCGGCGGCAAGCGCACGTCATAACGCTGCACCGCCATGGTGTGCGGCTGACCCGTGCTGCGCACGCGCTCCAGCGAAGCAAGGAGCTTGCTGGCGCCATCGGCATCCGGCAGGCCGGGGTTGTCGGGAAACACCTCGAACACGGGACGCCCGAAAATCGCCGGCGTGGTGTGCGTGGTCCGCAGATAGTCCTCGCTCGCTGCAACAATCGTGAAGTCCCGGTCCGGCCGCAGAACCAGAAAGGGCCCGGGCATGTGGCGGAAGAGTCGCTGGATATCGCTGCTGTTCACGTGGCGGCAGATTGAGAAAAAGGGGCGGCACCTTGCGGTGGACAGCCTTCGAGGCTAATGCAGCTGAGGCTGTCCAAGTGTAAGACGATCCACATACATGGTGGCTTTCTGCTGCTTTGGCGGTCAAAGTCGCCCGCATTTGCATAAATGCAACAGGCAGTCGATACGAATGGGAATGTTTCTCATTTACTGAATATACTCAGGGCTCCAGCCACATGCTGTGGAGCGGCCTCTGCCCCAAGAGGCCGCCTTCCCGGGTGCAGCCAACTCCCAACCGCCGGAGCAGCGCCCGCCGCCCCCTTTCTACGTTCAGCCGTAGCCGCCTCTGGTGGCTGCGACGCCTGTCCGTGCTGGCGCCATCCGGTTCATTGCCACCGAAGATCATGCCAAATCAGCCGCCAGCCCCTGTCCGACCTGCATCAAACGCTACTAATTTCATAGCAAAATGGATTCCTGTTGCTGCCGCTGCCTGCCTGTGTTGCGCCACCTGGGCGCAGGACAAGGAACCTGCAGCGCTGGACAGCATCACCATCACCGGCACCCGCGAAAGCACCTCCACACGTTTGCCGCTGACCGCGCGCGAGACGCCGCAGTCGCTGAGCACCATCGAGCGGGCAGACATCGAGCAGCGCTCGCTCACCAGTGTGGACACGGTGCTGCGCAGCACCACCGGCATCCATGTGAGTTTTTACGACACCCAGCGCCCGCTGTATTACTCGCGCGGCTTCCAGATCACCGACTTCCAGGTGGACGGCCTGCCGACCTACAGTGCCAACACCAACCAGGAGTTCGACACCGCCCTGTATGAACGCGTGGACATCGTGCGTGGCGCCAACGGCATCCTGACCGGCGTGGGCACGCCTTCGGCCACCATCAACCTGATCCGCAAGCGGCCGCAGCGCACCTTCGGCGGATCGGTGGCGCTGACCGCCGGCAGCTGGGGCTTGCGCCGCGCCGAGCTGGACCTGAACGTGCCGCTGACCGCCGACGGCAGTGTGCGCAGCCGGCTGGTGGTGGCGCCGCAAGAGCGCGAAAGCTTCCGTGACCGCTACCAGGAAGACAAATACGCGCTGCTGGCCGTGGTGGAGGCCGACATCGGCAACGCCACGGTGGCATCGGTGGGCTACCAGCGGCAGAACAACAAGCCGATCGCCGGCATCTGGGGCACGATCCCGCGTTTTGCCACGGACGGCAGCGAGATCAACCTGCCCATGTCGACCAACTTCTCCCCGGAATGGACACGCTGGTCGCGCGAATCGGGCACCCTGTTTGCCACGGTGGACCACCAGATCAACGAGTTGTGGTCGCTCAAGGCCAGCTACAACCACACCGAAGGCAAAAACTTCAGCCTGCGCACCTATGGTTATGGCGCGACCACGGCCAGCGCGCCCTTCATCAACCGCGCCACCGGCGCCGGCGTGCGGCTTTACGCCGGTGTCGGCGGCGGCACCGAAACGCAGGACACGCTGGACGCCTACCTGACCGGCAAGTTCTCTCTGGGCGGCCGCCAGCACGACGTGACCATGGGCTTCAGCAGCCTTCGCACCAACACCCACACCGACGGCTACACCAGCGTCGCCGGCTACAGCTTCACGGTTCCCAACGTCTACACCTGGGACGGCACGGCGCCGGTCCCGGTCTACAGCCGGACCGGCGCCTTCAATGAGCAGGTCACCCGGCAGGACGGCGTCTACGCGTCGGCGCGCTGGCGCCTGGCCGACCCGCTGTCGGTGCTGACCGGCGTGCGCCTGACCAACTGGAAACGCCAGACCGACAACTACAACACCGCCGGTGCCTTCACCTCCACCACCGCCATCCAGTCGGTGACCCGCGAGGTCTCGCCCTTCCTCGGTGTGGTGTACGACATCACGCCGTCGCTGTCGGCCTATGCCAGCCACACCGGCATCTTCAACCCGCAGAACTACAAGGACCGCAACAACCAGCCATTGGACCCGGTGCAGGGCATCAGCAACGAGATCGGCATCAAGGGCGAGTGGGCCGAACGCCGCCTCAGCGCATCGTTTGCGGTGTTCGAGGTCCAGCAGAACAACTACGGGGTGCGCGACAGCAGCCAGCCCACGGGCAGCCTGCCTGACGGCAGCTCGGCCTATGTGGGCGTGGACGGCACGCGCAGCCTCGGCTGGGAGCTGGACGTGGCCACCCGCCTGGCGCCCGGCTGGCAGGCCACCGCCGGTGTCACGCGCGTGAAGACCCAGCGCAACACCGCCGACCTGACCTATGCCAACCTGCCCGAGTGGCTGGTCAAGCTCGGCACGCAGTACCGCTTCTCGGGCGCGTTGCAGCCACTGGAAGTGGGCGCGCAACTGCTGTGGCAGGGCCGCATGGACGCGGTCAACGTGCCCAGCCCGTCCGGCCCGGCGACCGTGACGCAATCGCCCTTCGGCCTGCTCAACCTGAATGCCAGCTGGCGCTTCAGCGACAAGACCAGTGTCAACGTGGCTGTCTTCAACGCCACCAACAAGCGTTACTGGGCCACGCTGGACTATGCCAACTACGGCGACCCGCGCGCCGTGAATGTGACGCTGCGCACCCGGTTCTGACCGCGGCGCAGCGGGACAGGGCTGTCGTCACGGCCAGGCGCAGATCGATGGCGCCATCAGCGCCGCACCGGCCGCCCGGGGCGCTGATGGCCTGCACGCTCAGTGACCGTGAGGCTGTGAGGTGCAGCCGGTGGCGCGGTCAACAGGCCGGATGCGGCGCTGCGGGCAAGGGCTGCCGGCCAAACCGCCCCAGCCCCACTTCCACCAGACCTTCCGGACGGCGCAGCAGGAACACCGCCTCCAGGCCCATGCGCTGCGCCGTGGCCAGTCCGTCATGGGCGCCCTCGACCAGCAAGGCCGTGGCCCAGGCGTCGGCTTGCATGCAGGTTCGCGCCAGCACGGTGACCGATGCCACGGCGTTGTTCACAGGCGCACCGCGGCGTGCGTCCATGGTGTGCGCCAGCCGCGCATCGCCCACCTCCAGATAGCGCCGGTAGTCGCCCGAGGTGGCCACGGCCAGGTCTTCCAGCTCGATCACCCCGTACACCGCGCGGCGCCCCGCCTCGGGACGTTCGAGCGCCACCGCCCAGGGTTTGCCGCTGGCCTGGGACCCCAGCGCGCGCAGCTCGCCATCCAGCGCGGCCAGTGCATGCCGCACAGCGTGCTGTTGCAGCACGGCGGCCATGCGGTCTACCGCGTAGCCCTTGGCAATGCCGCACAGGTCGAGCTGCAAGGGTGCGCGTTTGCGGGCCCGGCCGGCGGGCCGGTCCAGTTCCAGGCGCCCGTTTGCATTGGGCGGCATGGGCTGGCGTGCAGCGCGGATTGCTTGTGCGTCGGGTGTATCGCGCACCGCGCCAAATCCCCAGGCATCGACCAGCGCCCCCACGCACGGATCGAAGGCTCCGGCGCTCAGGCGGTGAACAGCCAGCGCACAATCCAGCACCTCCAGCATTTCAGCGGGCAGGTTCACCCAGTCGCCCACCGGCGCGCGGTTCAGGCGCATCAGGTCGCTGTCCGGTTTCCACGGCGACATCTGCGCGTCCACCTGCGCCACCGCAGCGGCAAGGTCCTGCTGCAGGGCTGCCAGATCGACGCTGGGGTCGGCGTCGATACGGGTCGACCAGCGTGTGCCCATGGTCGGGCCGTGCAGGGTGGTGCGTTTGCATGGCGCAGCGGGTTCAGAAGACATCTTCGGCATAACGCTCCCTGGCTTTCAGCTTCGCGACGCTCAACTGCAGTGGCGCCAGCACCCCGTCCAGCGCCTCGGTCACGCCATGCGCCATGGCGCGGCTGCCGCAAACACGCACGATGGCGCCCTGTTCCACCAGGCCGCGCACGCGCCCGGCGTCCCGGCGCAAGGCATCCTGCACATAGCCGCCGCCATCGGGCACCCGGGAGAAAGCCGTCTGCAGCGTGGTCAGGCGCCCTTCGACCAGCCAGCGCTGAATGTCGGGGCCGAAGTAAAAATCCCGCGCGGGGTCGCGCCCGCCAAAATACAGGTGCATCGGGCTGCGCCTGTCGTTGCGGCGGATGAAGCCGGCCAGCGGCGCCACGCCTGTGCCCGACCCGATCAGCAGCACCGCCCGCCGCGTACGCGGCAGGGCAAAACCGGGGTTGGCCCGGATAAAAGCGGTGATGCTGTCGCCGTTGCGCAGGCCGAGCAAGTAGGTGGAGCACAGGCCATCGGGCATCTGACGCACGCAGATTTCCAGAAACCCGTCTTCCCAGCCCGACGCCAGCGAGTAGTAGCGCGGCACCGCCGAACCCGGCGGCACGATGCCCACCAGATCACCGGCCGCAAACCGCGCCAGACCGCGCCCGCGCAGGCGTGCACCCAGGCCCTGCGCCGGCCAGGCAAAACGCAGGATGGCCGTGGCCTGCCCGGTCGCACCGGGATAGTCCTGGCGCGCCATCAGCGTGAGCGCTGCCGTGGGTGGCACACGCGGTACATGCGCCAGCACCAGCGGTTCGCCCAGCGCCTGGGCCAGCGCAACACCCCAGCGCGCGAACTGCTGGCCCGACTGCTGGTGAATGCACTCGAGCGGCAGCAGCGCCGGCCAGCCTCGTGCGCGCAGCGTCTGGTCCAGCGCCTCGGCAAAGGCGCAGAAGGCCGGAAACTGGCGGTCGCCAAAGCCCAGCACCGTCACCGGCACAGCGCTGGCGCTCAGGCGGGCGATGCGCGCCAGCGCGTGGCTGGCGTGGGCCGGGGCCTGGCCTTCGCCATAGGTCGCGGCGAGCACAAACACCTGCCGCGTGGCGGCCGTGGTCCGGAAGTTTTCCAGCGCGCTGGTGTGTACGCGGTGGCCGGCCCGGCTCAGCGCGTCCTGCAGCGTTTGGGCAAAACCCCAGGTGCTGCCGCCTTCGCTGGCAACAAAGATCAACACGTCGGCCTGTGCCGACGGGGTGTTGCCCGTGATGTGGGGCGCCTGGCGGCGTGCCTGCCACCAGATGACAAGGCCCGACAGCCAGAACAGCAGCACGCTGGCGCCCACGAGGCCGAGCACCACGGCCCAGGGCCAGGCTGCTTCGCCGGTGTGCAGCACCACGGCCAGCTCGTAAACACCTTGCGCAAAGGTGGCGTCCTGCCAGCCCAGCATGTGCCCCGAGTAGCGGTCAATCCAG
>PNNC01000151.1 GCA_013824015.1 Polaromonas sp. | reverse complement strand
GCCCCGTTGCTGGCAACGAGCGCTTTCCTGCCCATCGTGCGCACCTTCACGGCGCCCGCAGGCATCAAGGTCGAGACTGCCGATATTTCGGTGGCGGGCCGGATCCTTGGCCAGTTTCCCGAGTGCCTGACCGAGGAACAACGGGTGGGTGATACCCTGACCGAACTGGGCAAGCTCACGCTCAAGCCGCAGGCCAACATCATCAAGCTGCCCAACATCAGCGCGTCGGTGGCCCAGCTCAAGGACGCGATCAGGGAACTGCAGGGCAAGGGCTACAAGATCCCGGATTACCCCGAGGCCCCCAAGACCGACGAGGAAAAGGACATCCGCACGCGTTACAACAAGTGCACCGGCAGCGCGGTGAATCCGGTGCTGCGCGAAGGCAATTCGGACCGCCGCGCACCCAAGGCCGTCAAGGAATACGCGCGCAAGAACCCGCACAGCATGGCCGAGTGGAGCCAGGCCTCCCGCTCGCATGTCTCGCACATGCACGCCGGTGACTTCTATCACGGCGAAAAGTCCATGACGCTGGACCGCGCACGCGACGTCAAGATGGAGCTGATCACCAAAAGCGGCAAGACCATCGTGCTCAAGCCCAAGGTCGCGCTGCTGGACCGCGAGATCATCGACTCGATGTTCATGAGCAAGAAGGCATTGCTGGCCTTCTACGAAAAGGAGATCGAGGACGCGCACAACACGGGCGTGATGTTTTCGCTGCATGTGAAGGCGACCATGATGAAGGTGTCGCACCCGATCGTGTTCGGCCACTGCGTGAAGATCTTCTACAAGGAAGCGTTCGAAAAACACGCCAAACTGTTCGAGGAGCTGGGCGTCAACGTCAACAACGGCATGGTCGATCTGTACAACAAGATCAGCACGCTGCCGCAGAGCAAACAGGACGAGATCAAACGCGACCTGCACGCCTGCCATGAAGGCCGCCCCGAGCTGGCCATGGTTGATTCGGCCAAGGGCATCACCAATTTCCACTCGCCCAATGACATCATCGTGGACGCGTCCATGCCCGCGGCGATCCGCAACGGCGGCAAGATGTGGGGCGCCGACGGCCGCCTGAAGGACGTCAAGGCCGTGATGCCCGAATCGACCTTCGCCCGCATCTACCAGGAGATCATCAACTTCTGCAAGTGGCACGGCGCGTTCGATCCCAGGACCATGGGCACGGTGCCCAACGTGGGCCTGATGGCGCAGCAGGCCGAGGAATACGGCTCACACGACAAGACCTTCGAGATCGCCGAGGACGGCGTGGCGAACATCACCGACCTGGCCACCGGCGAGGTGTTGCTGAGCCAGGACGTGGAAGCCGGCGACATCTGGCGCATGTGCCAGGTCAAGGATGCCGCGATCCGCGACTGGGTCAAGCTGGCCGTCACCCGCGCGCGCAACTCCGGCATGCCGGTGGTGTTCTGGCTCGATGCCTACCGCCCGCACGAGGCGCAGATGATCACCAAGGTCAAGATGTACCTGCACGAGCACGACACATCGGGGCTGGACATCCAGATCATGAGCCAGGTGCGTGCCATGCGTTACACGCTGGAGCGTGTGGTGCGCGGGCTGGACACCATCAGTGCCACCGGCAACATCCTGCGTGACTACCTGACCGACCTGTTCCCCATCATGGAGCTGGGCACCAGCGCCAAGATGTTGTCCATCGTGCCCCTGATGGCCGGCGGCGGCATGTATGAAACCGGTGCCGGCGGCTCCGCGCCCAAGCATGTTCAGCAACTGGTCGAGGAAAACCACCTGCGCTGGGACTCGCTGGGCGAATTCCTCGCGCTGGCGGTGTCGCTGGAAGACCTCGGCATCAAGACCGGCAATACCCAGGCGAAGATCCTGGCCAGAACGCTCGATGCCGCCACCGGCAAGCTTCTCGACAACAACAAGAATCCGTCGCCGAAGACCGGTCAACTGGACAACCGTGGCAGCCAGTTTTACCTGGCCATGTACTGGGCCCAGGAACTGGCCGCGCAGACCGAAGACGCCGCCCTGGCCGGCAAGTTCGCGCCGCTGGCCAAGGCGTTGACGAGCAACGAACAGGCCATCGTGGCCGAACTCCAGGCGGTGCAGGGCAAGGCGGTCGACATTGGCGGCTACTACCAGCCCGACCTGGCCAAGCTGGACACCGTGATGCGTCCGAGCAAGACCCTGAACGCGGCGCTGGCGGCCTTCACGGCTTGAAGCGCGCGGGGCAAGGCGACCTGCGGCGCAGGCGCTGACAGCTTCGAATTAAAAAAGGCGGTCCGCATTCATGCGGACCGCCTTTTTTGCTGAATCATGTCCCTGGAGAATTACTTGCGGCCCTCAAACACCGCACCGCGCAGGCGGCTTCCGGCCTTGATGCCTTTTTTGGCGAACCAGCCCACGTTCATCTCGAGCACATAACGCACCGGTTTTTCCGAGCAATGCGAGTCCGTGGTCTGCGGCTTCATGTCCGCCAGGTTCACGATGGTGCCGTCATCGGCGACAAAGGCGGCGGTCAGCGGCAGCAGGGTGTTTTTCATCCAGAAGCATTGCTGTGCGGGTTCCTCGAAGATGAACAACATGCCTTCGCCTTGCGGCATGTCCTTGCGGAACATCAGGCCGGTCTGCCGCTGTGCGGGCGTGGTCGCCAGCTGCACGTCGATCTGGTGCATGCCCGCCGACAGTGTGCTGCGCTGCAGATTCATTTGTGGCGCGTCCTGGGCCGTTGCGGCGAGGGTGCAGGTGGCCAGGACGGCGGCACAGGCCATGCCGCGAAGGCGACTGGTCAGGGAAAACGTTTGAACGGACATGAAATCACCAGGGGTTGGTCAAGCGGCCAGCATAAACGAGCGCCATGAAAAATGCCCGCAACGCGGGCATTTCAGGGCGCGGCGAAAGAAATTACTTCTTGGCTTCGGCCTTGACTTCAGCCTTGGCGGCCGTCTTGGCGGCGGCTTTGGCTTCCTTGGCGGCCTTGGCTTTGGCGGCTTTGGCTTCCTTGGCGGCTTTGGCCTTGGCAGCCTTTTCTTCCTTCATGGCCTTGGCCTTGGCGGCTTTTTCTTCCTTGGCGGCTTTGGCCTTGGCCGCTTTTTCTTCTTTGGCGGCTTTGGCAGCAGCGGCTTTTTCAGCCTTGGCAGCCTTGGCGGCGGCCGCTTTTTCGGCCTTGGCATCCACCTTGACTTCGGCCTTGACAGCCGGCGTTGCGGTCACCGCTGGCGCTGCGGGAACGGCAGGAGTGGCGGGGGTCGCAGGCGCGGTGGCTTGTGCGAAAACACCCGCGGCGAAAAGACCGGCAACCAGGGCAGCGATAAGTTTGTTCATGGGACTTCCTCTTGATGTATGTGTAATGGTCCCCGGAAATTACCGGGGCCTCACCGTAACGGGAGCCATTTGCAAACGGTTGACACGGTGCCTCTGAAAACCGCCTCCGCGATTTTTTGCAGCTAGAATTTAAGGGTTACCCCCTAAGCTGTCTCAGGCAGCTGTTCATTGCTGATCCAGCACTCACCGGAGACTGTCGTTCATGTACGAGCACATCAAGGTGCCTGCCCAAGGGCAAAAAATCACCGTCAACGCCGACAACTCGCTGAATGTGCCCGACCAGCCGGTCATTCCGTTCATTGAAGGCGACGGGACCGGCGCGGACATCACGCCGGTGATGCTCAAGGTGGTGGACGCGGCCGTGGCCAGGGCTTACGGCGGCAAGAAGAAGATCCAGTGGATGGAGGTTTATGCAGGGGAGAAGGCCACCCGCATCTACGGGCCTGACGTCTGGTTACCGGAAGAGACGCTGGCTGCGGTCAGGGACTATGTGGTGTCCATCAAGGGCCCGCTCACCACACCTGTCGGCGGTGGCATCCGCTCGCTCAATGTGGCGCTGCGCCAGGAGCTAGACCTCTACGTCTGCCTGCGTCCGATCCAGTACTTCGCCGGCGTGCCCTCGCCGGTGAAAGAGCCGCACAAGACCAACATGGTGATCTTCCGCGAGAACTCTGAAGACATCTATGCCGGTATCGAGTTCGAAGCCGAATCCGACAAGGCCAAAAAACTCATCAAGTTCCTGCAGGACGAGATGGGCGTCAAGAAGATCCGCTTCCCCAACACCTCGGGCATCGGCGTCAAGCCGGTCTCCATCGAAGGCACCGAGCGGCTGGTGCGCAAGGCCATCCAGTACGCCATCAACAATGACAAGCCCAGCGTGACCATCGTGCACAAGGGCAACATCATGAAGTTCACCGAAGGCGGTTTCCGCGACTGGGCCTATGCGCTGGCGAAAAAGGAGTTTGGCGCGGTGGAAGTCGACGGCGGTCCCTGGATGAAGTTCAGGAACCCCAAAACCGGCAAGGACATCGTCATCAAGGACAGCATTGCCGATGCCTTCCTGCAGCAGATCCTGCTGCGCCCGGCCGAATACAGCGTGATCGCCACCCTGAACCTGAACGGCGACTACATCTCCGACGCACTCGCCGCGCAGGTTGGCGGCATCGGCATCGCGCCGGGCGCCAACCTGAGCGACACCGTCGCGATGTTCGAAGCCACCCATGGCACGGCCCCCAAATACGCCGGCAAGGACTATGTGAATCCCGGCTCCGAAATCCTGTCGGCGGAGATGATGCTGCGCCACATGGGCTGGACCGAGGCGGCCGACCTGATCATCAGCGCCATGGAAGCATCGATTGCCTCGAAGAAGGTCACTTACGACTTCGCCCGCCTGATGGATGGCGCGACCCAGGTCAGCTGCTCCGGGTTTGGCCAGGTCATGATCGACCATATGTAAAGGCGTCCCGCAGGCCGCCTGCTTGAAAACCAGGCAGCGGCAGCGCAAGACCGCTCCTGGCGCAGGCCGGAGCGGTTTTTTCATGGACCGGGCAAAAGTCACGGCCCTGCCTTGAATGTCGCGTTCGCGCCACCAATTTCCCTGTGCACCGCAATGGGCAATTTCGCTCGCTAGAATGAATTCATGGCAACCCAACCCCCCAAGCCCCCCGCACCGCCCAAGGCCCCGGTCATCAAGCCGGAGCGCGCCAATGGTGGGGACGCTGTCGTCCTGGAGCGGCGTCCGCAGAAGACCCAGCCGCCCCAGATGTTCCAGGTCGTGCTGCTCAATGACGACTACACCCCGATGGAGTTTGTCGTCGAGGTGATCCAGGAGTTTTTCAACAAGGACCGTGAAACCGCCACGCAGATCATGCTGAAGATCCACCTGGACGGCAAAGGCGTGTGCGGCGTGTTTTCCAAGGATGTGGCCAGCACCAAGGTGGACCAGGTCACGGAAGCCGCCCGAAAAAATGGCCACCCGCTGCAGTGTGTCTGCGAGCCCATTGAATAATGGCAAAAACGGCCCATATCGACATCAAGAGATACAGAGTCACCCCCGCAGCAAGCCGAAAGGAAACGCAATGATTGCCCAGGAACTAGAAGTCAGCTTGCACATGGCCTTTGTCGAGGCCCGGCAGCAGCGCCACGAGTTCATCACCGTGGAACACCTGTTGCTGGCATTGCTCGACAACCCCAGCGCCGCCGAGGTGCTCCGCGCATGCTCCGCCAACATTGATGACCTGCGCAAGTCGCTGGCCAATTTCATCAAGGACAACACGCCGCAGGTCGCCGGCAGCGACGATGTGGACACGCAGCCCACGCTGGGTTTCCAGCGTGTGATCCAGCGCGCCATCATGCATGTGCAGTCCACCGGCAATGGCAAGAAGGAAGTCACCGGCGCCAATGTGCTGGTGGCGATCTTCGGCGAGAAGGATTCCCACGCCGTGTATTACCTGCACCAGCAGGGCGTGACACGCCTGGACGTGGTCAACTTCATTGCGCACGGCATCAAGAAAAGCGATCCGCCCGAGCCGACCAAGACCGGCGAGAGCGCCGCGGAGAACGAGGAGGGTGGCGAGAAGAATGAAAAAGCCTCGCCGCTTGAGCAGTACACGCAAAACCTCAATCAGATGGCCAAAGATGGCAAGATCGATCCGCTGATCGGCCGCCATTACGAGGTCGAGCGCGTGATCCAGATCCTGTGCCGCCGCCGCAAGAACAACCCGCTGCTGGTCGGAGAGGCCGGCGTCGGCAAGACCGCGATTGCCGAGGGCCTGGCCTGGCGCATCACGCAAAAAGACGTGCCCGAGATCCTCGCCGAAGCCCAGGTTTATTCGCTGGACATGGGCGCGCTGCTGGCCGGCACCAAGTACCGCGGCGACTTCGAGCAGCGCCTCAAGGGCGTGCTCAAGGCACTGAAGGACAAGCCCAACGGCATCCTGTTCATCGACGAGATCCACACCCTGATCGGTGCCGGCGCGGCTTCGGGCGGAACGCTGGACGCGTCCAACCTGCTGAAACCCGCGCTCAGCTCGGGTCAGCTCAAATGTATTGGCGCGACGACGTTCACCGAATACCGCGGCATCTTCGAGAAAGACGCAGCCCTGTCACGCCGCTTCCAGAAGGTCGACGTGGTCGAGCCGACGGTGCAGGAAACCGTCGAGATCCTCAAGGGCCTGAAGTCGCGTTTTGAAGAGCACCACAGCGTCAAGTACGCGGTGGCGGCGCTGCAGGCCGCGGCCGAGCTCAGCGCCAAGTACATCAACGACCGGCACCTGCCCGACAAGGCCATCGACGTGATCGACGAGGCCGGCGCCGCCCAGCGCATCCTGCCGCCGTCCAAGCGCAAGAAAACCATCACCAAGACCGAGGTCGAGGAGATCGTCGCCAAGATCGCGCGGATTCCGCCCGCGAATGTGTCCAACGACGACCGCGGCAAGCTCAAGACGCTGGAGCGCGACCTGAAAAGTGTGGTGTTCGGCCAGGACAAGGCGCTCGACGTGCTGGCCTCCGCCGTCAAGATGGCGCGTTCTGGCCTCGGCAAGGACGACAAGCCGATCGGCTCTTTCCTGTTCTCCGGCCCGACCGGTGTCGGCAAGACCGAAGCCGCCAAGCAGCTGGCCTACATCATGGGCATAGAGTTGATCCGCTTCGACATGTCCGAGTACATGGAGCGCCATGCGGTCAGCCGGCTGATCGGCGCGCCCCCGGGCTACGTCGGTTTTGACCAGGGCGGGCTGCTGACCGAGGCGGTGACCAAGAAGCCGCATTGTGTGCTGCTGCTCGACGAGATCGAAAAGGCGCACCCGGACATCTTCAACGTGCTGCTGCAGGTCATGGACCACGGCACGCTGACGGACAACAACGGACGCAAGGCCGATTTCCGCAACGTGATCATTGTCATGACGACCAATGCGGGCGCCGAGACCATGAACAAGGCGACCATCGGTTTCACCAATCCGCGCGAGTCCGGTGACGAGATGGCCGACATCAAGCGCCTGTTCACGCCGGAGTTCCGCAACCGCCTGGACGCGACCGTGAGCTTCAAGGCGCTGGACGAGACCGTCATCCTGCGCGTGGTCGACAAGTTCCTGCTGCAGCTCGAGACCCAACTGGCCGAGAAGAAGGTGGACGTGACTTTCACCGACACCTTGCGCAAGTACCTCGGCAAGAAGGGTTTCGATCCGCTGATGGGCGCGCGCCCGATGCAGCGCCTGATCCAGGACACGATACGCCGCGCGCTCGCCGACGAACTGCTGTTTGGACGCCTGGTTGACGGCGGCCGGCTGACGGTGGACATGAAAGTGACCACCGACGAGAAGGGCGTCGAGACCGGCGAGGTCCAGCTCGACATCACGCCGCTGCCGAAGAAGGAAGGCAAGGCCAAGCCCGAAGCCGAGCAGGCGGAAACCAGCTGAAGCCCGGGCTGGACAAGCCCGTCAAAAAAGGCCGGTAGCATCACGCTGTCGGCCTTTTTCTTTGGACCCTGTCCGCGGGCCGGCCTTTACCCTCCAACCACTCCCTCACGACCTTGACACTCCCGCAACTCAGCGCTGAATGGAAAACCGGCCTGTCGCTGGCCTGGAGCGCCTACATCGCGATCCTGTCGATCTGGATCGTGCTGCAAAAGCGCGCGCCGGTGTCCACCATGAGCTGGATCCTGTCGATGGCTTTGCTGCCCTTTGCCGGCTTTGTCGTGTATTACTTCCTGGGTCCGCAGCGGCTCAGGAAGCAGCGGCTCAAACGCCTGCGCAGCCGCGCAGCCCATCGCGATGATGCCGATCTGGCGCTGCTGCTTGACGATATCGAACGTGCGCCGCCGGCCCTGCGGCAAATGGCGGCATTGGGCCGGGCGACCTGCGGCCTGCCGGTGTCGAGCGCCACCTCCGCGCAACTGCTGTCGGGCGGCGCGGCAACCTTTGACAGCATGTTCGAGGCGATACGCCAGGCGCGCCACCATGTCCACCTCGAGTACTACATTTTTGAGCCCGACCGGATTGGCACGGCCATGCGCGACCTGCTGGTGCAAAAGGCCAGGGACGGCGTGGCGGTGCGCCTGCTGGTCGACGCGCTGGGATCCAAGGGGCTCGGTCGCAGCTTCATGGCGCCGCTGCATGAAGCCGGTGCCCGGGTCGGGCTGTTCCACGATACACGCATAGGCCGTCGCCTGCGACCGGTCAGCAACTACCGCACGCACCGCAAGATCCTGGTCTGCGACGGCGACACCGGTTTCACTGGCGGGGTCAACATCACCGACGAGGAAGATCTGCGCACCCGCCCCGATGCTTACCACGACGTGCACCTGCGCTTCGAGGGCAGTGCGGTGCGCTGGCTACAGACCACCTTCCTGGAGGACTGGACCTATGCCACCGGGGAGTCGCTGCAGGACACCGACACCTCGCTGAAGCGCCTGCTGCCGCAATTGCATCCCGCCGACGAGGCGGGCGACATCCCGGTCCAGGTGGTGACCAGCGGGCCGGACAACCCGCTGGAAGCGATCCACCGCATGCACATCGCCGCCATCAACGCGTCCTGCCAGCGCGCCTGGCTGACCACGCCGTATTTTGTGCCGGGCGAGCCGGCGCTGATGGCGCTGACCAGCGCGGCGCTGCGCGGTGTGGACGTGCGCCTGCTGGTGCCGCGCCGCAGCGACAGCCTGATCGTCAGTGCGGCCGCGCGTTCCTACTACGACGAACTGATTGCCGCGGGTGTCAAGGTCTGGGAATACAAGGCCCGCATGCTGCACTCCAAGACGCTGGTGATCGATGACAACTGCGCGATGATAGGCACGGCGAATTTCGACAACCGCAGCTTCCGCCTGAACTTCGAGGTGATGGCGGTGGTGTACGGCCCGGTGCTGGCCGAACCGCTGGCCGCGCAGTTCGAGACCGACCTGCGCAATGCGGCGCCCGTGCCGGCGCAGCGCCGCCAGCGTTTCCTGATGCGTTTGTTCGATGCGACCGCGCGGCTGTTTTCCCCCCTGCTTTGAACGGATTTGCCATGGCGCCCCACACCTTCCTCTGGCACGACTATGAAACCTTCGGCCTGAACACGCGGCGCGATCGTCCCGCGCAGTTTGCCGGCATACGCACCGACGCCGAACTCAACGAGGTCGGCGAGCCGCTGATGATCTACTGCCAGCCGGCGCGCGACTACCTGCCCGATCCGGCCTCCTGCCTGCTCACCGGTATCACGCCGCAGCTGTGCCTGGAGCGCGGCCTGCCCGAGCATGAATTCGCCGCGCGTATCGAAGCGGTGCTTGCGCAGCCCGGCACCATCGGTGTCGGCTACAACACCATCCGTTTCGACGACGAGGTCACGCGCCACCTGTTCTGGCGCAACCTGATCGACCCCTATGCGCGCGAGTGGCAGAACGATTGCGGCCGCTGGGACCTGCTCGATGTGGTGCGCATGGCGTATGCGCTCAGGCCGGAAGGCATCCAGTGGCCGATGAAAGCCGACGAGCGCCGCCCCGATGACGCCGGCGCACGGCGTCCCAGTTTCAAGCTCGAGGACCTGGCGCGCGCCAACGGCCTGCTGCACGAAGCGGCGCACGACGCGCTGTCGGACGTGCGCGCGACGATTGCGCTGGCCCGCTTGATCCGCACGGCCCAGCCCCGGCTGTTCGACTTCTGTCTGTCGCTGCACAAGAAGGACCGCGTCGCCGCCGAGCTGGGCCTGCCGACCAGCCCGCAGACGGCCCAGCCTTTTCTGCATGTCTCCGGCATGTTCGCGCCTGAAAAAGGCTGCCTGGCGGTGATGTGGCCGCTGGCCATGCACCCGTCGAACAAAAACGAGTTGCTGGCCTGGGATCTCGCTTTCGATCCCGCTGAACTGCCGCTGCTGGACGTCGCCACGCTGCGCCAGCGCCTGTTCAGCAAAAGCGCCGACCTGCCGGAAGGCATGACGCGCCTGCCGATCAAGTCGGTGCACCTGAACAAGTCACCGATGGTGGTGCGCAAACTCGCGACGCTCAGTGAGGCCATGGCCGCCAGATGGGGTGTCGACATCGACGCCGCGCTGCGCCACGCCGAAAAAGCCGCCAGCCTGCCCGACATGAGTGCGGTCTGGCCCGAGGTGTTCGCGCGGCCCAAAGAGGGCGCGCCCGATGTGGACGAGGATCTTTACGGCGGTTTCATCAACAACGACGACAGGCGGCGGCTCAACAAGCTGCGCGCGCTGCCGCCGGCCGAACTCGCACACAGCCGCACCGGCTTCGACGACGAGCGGCTGGAAGAACTGGTGTTTCGCTACCGCGCGCGCAACTTCGAAGCCACGCTGTCCCCCGAACACGCCGAACGCTGGGAAGCGCATCGCGCCGCCTGGCTGCTGGAGGGCGAGGGCGGCGCGCGCAATGTCGATGCCTTTCTCGCCGAACTCGATGTCTTGTCGGAAACCGCGGACGAACGCGGCCAAGACGTGCTGGGCGCGCTGTACGAATACGCGGAGATGATCGCGCCGGCGCTGTAGCGGCTTACCTGACCAGCAGCACCGGCACCGGCGACTCGTGGATCAGGCGCTGGGACACCGAGCCCATCAGCACGCTGTTGATGCTGCCCAGCCCCCGCGTGCCGATCGCAATCTGGTCGACCTGCCGCTCCCTGGCGATCCGGACCAGCTCCAGGGCAACCACCCCATGGCCCAGGGCGGATTCGCCGAGCCGCAGGCCCTGGGCCCTGGCGTGCGCCGTCGCCCTGGTCAGGATCTCGGCCTGCTGCTTTTTCTGGTCTTCCTCGAAACGCTCAACTGTGGCCGCGCTGTAGCCTCCATAGATGATGGGCTCGGGGCTGACGTTGACCAGCGTGGCCTCCAGCTCAAGCGCTGAGCGCGCCATATGTGCGACCGCTTCGATGGCGCGGTTGGCATGTTCGGAACCGTCCACGGCAATCAGAATCTTCAGCATGTTGTCCTCCCGGTATGTTTTGAGCAGAAAAAATGGATCCACGTCAGTGGGTTCAGTTCAATGCTAGGCCCGGCCTTGTCCTGGCGCCTTGACAAATCACAAGACAGTGCGCTGCGGGCCGTGCAGCAGCCAGAGCCTGTGCGGTGTTTGTCGCAACCATTGCTTCGTCTTTGATAGCAACATGTCCTTGTCCCGAAAGGGCTGGCGCCCGATTGGAGTGTGAAGCCGGGCGCAGGCCGGGCCCGGCCAGCCCAGTGGCCGGCATGGGCCTGGCCCATGGCTTCAGCGTTTTCCGGGGAAGGGGCGGCAGCGATGGTTCGATCGCAGCCGCAGGGACCGCGCGCTGTCAGGGCCCTGGCGCTTGCCACGGCAGCTGTTTTGCCATCACGCCGGTGTACAGCGCACTGGCTTCGAAGTTAGCCAGCCAGCTTTGCAGCCGCGGCCACGGTTGTGCGGCGAACCAGCCGGTATCGGTGTGTGCGAACTGGCGCACAAAGGGCAGGATGGCCATGTCGGCCAGGCTGGCCTGCTGACCGAACAGCCAGCCCTCGGCGAGCCGCGTATCGAGCTGCGCCAGCCAGCCTGCCGCGTCGCTGCGATGGCTCAGCGCAAAGCCCGCGTCGTCTCCGGCGGATTCCTGCGGATAACGGTTCGGGTATTTGTAGCGGTCCAGCTGGCGCTTGAAGTCGCCGTCGTTGCTCGCGATCAGCGCGTCCATCTCCTGGGGCGACGCGCCCGGCGGGGTCAGCCACTGCGCCGGGTCATTCCGGCCCAGCGCCCAGCGCATGATGTCCAGGCTTTCGTCGATCACCGTGGCGTCAGGCAACACCAGCACCGGCACCGTGCCCTTGGGCGAGGCGCTCAGCATCGCTGCGGGTTTGGCCCGGAGCACGATCTCGCGCAGCTCGTGCGCCTCGCCGCTGATGCTGAGCGCCAGCCGGGCACGCATCGCATACGGGCAACGTCGAAACGAATACAGGACGGGCAGGGCGCCCATCAGGCGCGGTCTTCCCTGTCTTCGGTGTTGCTGGAGGAGGCCAGTTTTGCGCCGATGTGCGGCTGGCGCCGGCGATTGGCGAAGTCAACCTGGCGCTGGCGCTCGATGAAGCCGCGTTTTTGTTCCTCGGTCTTCTTGTCGTGGCAGCCGGGGCAGCTCACACCGGGCACATACAGCGGCGAGGCCTTGTCGGCGGCGCTGATCGGGTCGCGGCAGGCGCGGCACAGCTCGTAGTGGCCGGTGGCCAGGCCATGCACCACCGACACCCGTTCGTCGAAGACAAAACATTCGCCCTGCCAGCGGCTCTGGTCCTCGGGCACGGTTTCCAGGTACTTGAGGATGCCGCCTTCGAGGTGGTAAACCTCGTCAAAGCCCTGGGTGCGCATGAAGGCGGTGGACTTTTCGCAGCGGATGCCGCCGGTGCAGAACATCGCCACTTTCGGTTTCTTGCCGTCTTTTTCGGCCAGCAGACCGCCGGGCGCCGACTGCGCGGCGACCCAGGCCGGCAGTTCCGAAAAACTGTGGGTGTGCGGATCGACCGCGCCTTCAAACGTACCGATGCCGACCTCATAGGCATTGCGCGTGTCGACCACCACCACACCGGGCTCGGCGATCAGCGCATTCCAGTCCTGCGGCTTGACGTACTGGCCGGCCATCTGGTTGGGGTTGATGCCAGGCACACCCAGCGTGACGATCTCGCGCTTGAGCCGCACCTTCATGCGGTAAAACGGCAGCTTCTGTGACCAGGACTCCTTGTGCGCCAGATCCGCCAGGCGCGGGTCACTGCGCAGATGGGCCAGCACCGCGCGTACGCCTTGCTCCGGACCGGCAATCGTGCCATTGATGCCTTCCTCGGCCAGCAACAAGGTGCCGCGCACATCGTGCGCTTCGCAAAAGGCCTGCAGCGGCGCCTGCAGCACGGCAAAGTCGGGCAGAGTCACAAATTTGTAGAGGGCGGCGGTCAGGAAGTCGGGCATGGCAGGGAGAACACAAAGCGTGCAAAACAGGGCGCAGCAGCGCGGAGGCGCTCATCGTACCAAGGGCGACGTGGCGGCAACTTGCGCCACGTCAGCGTCCTGACAGACACGCGGCGTGAAGGACCACACGAACGGCAGCCATTGGCGTGGACGGCTATGCTGCAATGCAGCAAAATGAAAGCATGCTAACCAATTCGGCCCGAGCCGGCATTCCATGGCCAAAAGCCTGAGCAGCCTGTGGCTCAAAAGCGTACGCCGCATGGGCAAGGCGCAGCAGGCGCAAGGCCGCCGACTTCTGCAGAGCCTGGTGCCCACGCCGGCGCGAGCGCCGGCCGGGCGCCAAGCCCCGGCCAAGACGGCCAAGGCCAGGACCGCGGCCCCGATCCGCAAAAGCGCACCGTTGCCAGCGCGTGCGCTGACCGGCACGCCCGGCAGCTGGCAGAAGTGCTGGTTCTCGGTGCCGGCTGCCGGCCAGCTGGCGCCGGCGCGGCGCATGTTGTACTGGCTGTACCTGCCGCCGGATGCGGGCCCTGAGCCGTTGCCGCTGGTGGTGATGCTGCACGGCTGTCAGCAGCTGGCCACCGACTTCGCACGCTCCACGCGCATGAACGAGCTGGCCGCGCGCAAGGGTTTTGCGGTGCTGTATCCGCAGCAGTCGGCCGCGGCCGATGCGCACCGCTGCTGGCATTGGTACAAACGCGCTACCCAGGAAGGGCTGGGCGACGTGCGGCTGATTGCCGAGATGATCATGCAGGTACAACGCAAACACGGCCTGGACAGCAGCCGCACCTATGTGGCGGGACTGTCGGCCGGCGCCGGCCTGGCCAACATCCTGGCGCTGCGTTATCCGGCGCTGGTGGCCGCCGTCGGCCTGCATTCGGCGCCGGTGTTCGGCACCACCGACTCGCCGCTGAGTGCGTACGGCGCGATGCAGCATGGCTCCGGCCCGGCCCATCGTGAAAGCGTGCGCGCTTTTGGCAGCGCGGAGGCGGCTTTTCCCGGCATGCCGGCGATCCTGATCCACGGCGCGCGCGACAGCGTGGTGCGGCGCATCAACATGGCCCAGCTCACCGAGCAGTTCACCATCCTCAATGCCGGCTTGATCACGCGGGAGCAGGCCGTGGTCCGCCACTGGCCGGCGCGCAGCACCGGCCGCCATCCGCGCCACGCCTACGAAAGCCAGACCTGGCATGCCGGGCGCAAGCCGCATCTGGTGGCCTGCGAGATTGCCCAGCTGGGCCACGCCTGGAGTGGCGGTGATGGCAGCGTCGAGTTCAGCGCGCCCGAAGGCCCGGATGCCACGTTGATGATGTGGACGTTTTTTGCGCGCCACCGGCGGCCCCAGGGCTTGCCGCCCGCGGCAACGTGAGCGGCCCGGATCTGCTACCAAAAGAATAGCTGCCGGCCCTTGTCCGACATGGGCCAGGGGCCTGTTTTGTTCGATTTTCCGGTCAGGCGCCGGCTGCAAAACGCGCACGCAGCGCTTCCACGCGCGCGCGGTTCACGCCAAAATCCTTGCGCCCCAGGCGGCTGGACGAACGCACGTGGATCACCTGGGCCGTCTCGTCCAGCCACAGCTCCAGGTCATCGGTGAACCGGAGCCAGCGTGTGCTGCACTGGGCATACAGATAACCCGGGTCTGCCTGCACCACGGTGGTTCCGGGGGTGCTGGTGACCAGCGCCGCGGCGCGGGCAAAAGCCGCGGCGCCGTCGCCGGTATAGGCCAGCGGCGCAATTTCGGCATAGGCCCTGAACGGGTGGTCGGGGTGAAGGGCGGCCTGGCTGCTGACGCTGTTGGGGTTGAGGGCGGGTGGCTTGAGCCGACCGTTCTTCACCCCGAGGTCGGTCGGCATGCGCCCTCTGAGCAGACCCAGTTGGCCCGCCACCAGCAGCATGACCAGCAGGCCGGCAAGCAGCACAACAACAAGTTTTAGAACGCTGATCATTCGGCAACTCCGGGTGAATGCTGCCCACTGCAGCACTGGCAGTTTAGCGGCTGGCTTCGAAACCGTCCGCAGCTTTTCTACAATGCAGCCATGAGTTTTTCACCCCTCACCGTGGCCGTCATGGGCGCTGGCGCCGTCGGATGTTATTTCGGCGGCATGTTGGCGCGTCAAGGCCACCGCGTGACGCTGATTGGGCGGCCGCAACATGTGGCTGCCATCACAGCGGGCGGCTTGCGCCTGCAGACCACCAGCTTTGACGAACAGGTCCGCCTGGCTGCCAGCAGCCAGGCCAGTGCGGTGCAGGGCGCGCAGCTGGTGCTGTTCTGCGTCAAATCGCTGGACACCGAAGCCGCCGGGACCCTGATTCGCCCCCACCTGGCGCCCGACGCGCTGCTGCTGTGCCTGCAAAACGGCGTGGACAACAGCGGGCGGCTGCGCAGCGTGTTGCCGCAGCATGCGGTGGCTGCTGCCGTGGTCTATGTGGCCACTGAGATGGCCGGCGCTGGCCACGTCCGGCACCATGGCCGGGGTGATCTGGTTCTGGAGCCCTCCAGATACAGCGCTGCCGTGGCACAGGCGTTTATCGACGCTGGGGTGCCCACCGAAGTCTCAGACAACGTGAATGGCGCGCTCTGGGCCAAACTCATCCTCAATTGCGCCTACAACGCCGTCTCGGCCATCAGCCAGTTGCCCTATGGCAAAACCGTGGCGGGCGAGGGCGTGCGCGAACTGATGCGCGACGTGGTGGCCGAATGTCTGGCGGTGGCGCAGGCCGAAGGTGTGCAACTGGCGGGCGATGTCCATGCGGCAGTGGGCCAGCTTGCCGCAAGTATGCCGAGCCAGTTCTCATCGACCGCGCAGGACCTGGCGCGCGGCAAGGCCACGGAGATCGACTACCTGAACGGCCTGATCGTCAGACGCGGTGAGGCTCTGGGCATTGCGACGCCGGCAAACCGGGCGTTGTGGGCGCTGGTCAAGTTGCTCGAGCGCAAGGCCCTGGCCTGAAGCGCCCGGCATCGGCCCGCCCACAGAAACACAAGCAACCATGCCCCGCCCCGACCTCGACGCCCTGCACGACGTGGCTGCGGCCACACAGCGCTGGATCCAGGCTTTCAATGCGGGCCAGGCGGCCAGCCTCTGTGCGCTGTATCACCCGGAGGCCGTGCTTTGGGGAACCACCGCCCCCGCGCTGATCACCACGCCGCAGGGCTTGCGCCAGTATTTTGAAAGCCATTGCGCGGCCGCGTCACCGCCCACGATCAGCCTGGATGCGCAGCGCGTCAGACTTTTTGCGGGTATGGCCATCAACACGGGCAGCTACACCTTGCACGCGCTTGTCGAAGGGAAACGGCGCGCGCTTCCTGCCCGCTTCAGCTTTACATACTGCAAGGCCGGCAGCGACTGGTTGATTGTGGATCACCACTCGTCGTTCGTGCCTGCATGAGGCCAGTGTCCTGGCTGTTGCTGTGTTGCTATTGAATCAATAGCTGTTTGCGCTTGTCTGGTATGGGGTGACGGCCGATTTGGTTTCAAATAAAAGCCGCAACGCGGCTCAGGGCCTGGCGTCGCGCCAGACCAGCCAGGGGTTCAGCGGTGTGCCGCGCCACCACTGTTTCTCGGGGCCGAGCTTGTAAATCGCGAAATGCAGGTGCGGTGCGTCCGGCGAAGCGTTGCCGCTGCTGCCAACGTAGCCGATGACCTGGCCCTTGCGCACGCTGCCGCCCTCGGCGATGCCATCGGCATAGGCGTCGAGATGCGCATAGTAGTAGGCGAACTCGCCGGACGGATCGAACTGGTACAGCGTGATGCCGCCGGGCTTGCTCAGGAACAGTTTGGCGATGCGGCCGTCTTCGACCGCCAGCACCGGCGTGCCGCGCGGCGCCATGATGTCCAGCGCCTCATGCAGCGCGCCACCGGCGCGTCCCTGGGTGTAGTTGTCGCTGAGCTGGCCGGCGCGGAAACCCTGGACCGGGATATCCAGCGCACGCGCGCGCAGGCGCGACAGGTCGGAGGCATCCGTCGGTACAGCCAGTGTCGCGGGGGTGGCGTCGGTATTCGGCGCCGGCTCGGCCGGCGGGGCTCCGGGGGCGGTCGGCAACGCCGCAGCCGGTGCAACCGGTGCAGTGGCCACGGCCGCCGGCAGATCCGCCGCCGCGGGAGCCTGGGTGGTGGCGGCAGGACGGAACCAGGTGCCGATCACGCCACCCGCGAGCACGGCCAGCAGCGCGCCCAGCATCAGGGCCTGGCGCCAGCGGCGGCGAGGGCGGGTGTCCGTCGTCACAGCTTGACGTCAACCTTGAAGCCGGCCTTGGCCAGCGTGGACAGGCGCTCGGCGTCCCAGTTGGTCAGGTGGATGCAGCCGTTGGTTTCGGAGTGCCCGACATTCGAAGGGTTCGATGTACCGTGAATGCCCCAGTGCGGCTTGGTCAGGCCGAGCCAGATGCTGCCCACCGGGTTGTTCGGGCCCGGAGCGATGTCCATCTTCTCGGCATCCTTGGGCGCGTTCTTGAGCAGCTTGGGGTTGTAGGTGAAACCGGGGTTTTTCACCTCGTTCTTGATCGCCATCATGCCAATGGGCAGCGGATCATTTTTTTCGTTGCCGATGCTGATCGGGAAGGCCGCGACCGGACGTTTTGCGGCATCCAGCACATACAACACGCGCTGGGACTTGTCGATTTCAATCGAGGCCGCCTTGGCCGGCGCGGCGGCGCTGCCGACACTCGGAACCACGATGTCCTTGCCGGCCTCGATCTTGCGGCCGCCGTTGAGCTGCCTGAGGTAAGCGATGCTGGTGTGGAATTTTTCGGCCAGCGCTTCGTCGACCGACTCGAACACCAGGGCCTTCAGCTTCGCGCGTTCGCCCATGTCGGCCGGTGTTTTCTCGAACGGGCCGGCCATGTCCTTGTCGGTCACGGTGTAGGTGGCGAGCAGCGGCGCGCTGTCTTCACGCAGCGAGGTCCAGGTCTCGGCCGTGACCGTGCCGGTCACCTTGAGGCCGCGTGCGGTCTGGTAGGCCTTGACCATGCGCTGCATGTTCGCCGCGAAACGTCCGTCGATTTCGCCGCAGGAAAACCAGGCGCGGTCCATCAGGATTTGCGCGCGTGCCACGGCCGCACCTTTGCTGCCGCTTTTGAGCAGCGGGCTGTCGCTGGCATTGTTGAAGGCGTTCATGTCGAAACCTGCGCTGGCCGAGGTTTTGGCGCCGGCCTTGGCGGTCTGCGCCAGGGCCGGGGCGCCGGCAAAACCAAGCGCTGCGCAACACAGGCTTATGGCCAGCAGGCGGGGGGAAGGGGAAAGTGAGAAGGCAGGAAACACGCGCATGGAAGGGCTTTCAGCAGTTGTGCCGCCAGTGTTGCCGCAGATGCGCGGGCCAGCTGTAGGAAGCCGCGCTTGCCGCGGGTCAGGCAGGGGCGGTTTGTGGCGCGACCGCTGCCTGCCCGACGGCGCCCCGCGTGTTATCCAATGAACAGCGGATGCGCCAGGCCGGACAGGGGGCAGGGCCCGATTTTCCTGAACACCGCTCAGTCGAGCAGGCCGGCGGTGTGCAGGAATTCCTGCAGCGCGGCAAAGTCCAGCGGTTTGGTCAGGTGGACATCGAAGCCGGCGGCCTGGGCGCGGCCCTTGTCCTCGTCAGTGCCGAATCCGGTCAGTGCGGCGGCCGTCACGCTGCCGCCGCCGGGCAGTGCGCGCAGGGCGGCCAGCACCTCATAACCGTTCATGTCCGGCATGCCGATGTCCAGCACGACCAGCCGCGGCAGGCACTCGCGCGCCAGTGCCAGCGCCGTCGGGCCGTCATAGGCCACCTTGACCTGGCACTCCATCAGTCGCAGGATTTCCGCCAGGCTGTTGGCGGCATCGCGGTTGTCATCGACCACCAGCACCAGCGGCGCCGGCGGCGTGTCCGGGGATTCGCCCTGGCCGGCTGTCCCGGCCTGCGGCAAAAAGAAACTGAAGGTGCTGCCCTGGCCGGGCCCGGCGCTGGCGGCGCTGAGGGCGCCGCCATGCATCTCCACCAGCGAACGTGCCAGTGTCAGGCCGATGCCCAGCCCGCTTTCCCGCGCGGCGGTCTGGGCATCACCCTGCGAGAACAATTCGAAAATCTGCGTGAGGGCCTGCTCCGACAGGCCGGCGCCGTTGTCGCGCACCGAGGTGTGCAACTGGCTGCCTTCCAGCCAGACTTTCAGCTCGATCTGACCGCCCTCGGGCGTGTACTTGGCCGCGTTGGTCAGCAGGTTCTGCAGCACCTGGGCCAGCCGGGTGGCGTCGCCCTGGACCCGCAGGCCGCTGTCGGGCATGTCCACACCGAGGCGGTGGCGGCGCGCATCGATCAGCGGCCGGACCGCCTCGACGGAACGCGCCACCACCTGGGCATACGACACCGTCTCGGCCTTGAAGCGGATCTTGCCGGTGGTCAGCCGGCCGACGTCGAGCAGGTCGTCCACCAGCCGCGTCATGTGCGAGAGCTGGCGGTCAATCATGTCGCGGCTGCTGCGCACCATCGGGCTGGGCGAGGGCTCCAGTTGCAGGATGGTGACGGCGTTGCGGATCGGCGCCAGCGGGTTGCGCAGCTCGTGGGCCAGCATCGCCAGGAACTCGCTCATGCGTTTGCTCGAGCTTTCCAGCTCGTGCAGGCGCCGCCGTTCGGTCATGTCGCGTGTCACCTTGGCAAAGCCGCGCAATTGCCCGGTCGCGTCGTACACCGGCGCGATCACCACGTTGGCCCAGAACACCGAGCCGTCGCGCCGCACGCGCCAGCCTTCCTCTTCGGCGCGGCCGTGCGACAGCGCGGTCTCCAGCTCGCGGGCCGGCAGGCGCGTGTCCAGGTCCTCCTGCCGGTAGAACATGCTGAAATGCCGACCGATCACTTCGTGCGCGCTGTAGCCCTTGATCAGCTGCGCGCCGTTGTTCCAGCTTTCGATGATGCCCTCGGGGCTGAGCATGAAAATCGCGTAGTCGCGCACACCGTCGACCAGCAGCCGGAAGCGTTGTTCACTCTCGCGCAGCGCCTCCTCGTGCAGGCGGCGCTCGCTCAGGTCGCGCGTGACCTTGCCATATCCGGTCAGCGCACCGCTGTCGTCGCGCAGTGCCGTGATCACCACACTGGCCCAGAAGCGGCTGCCATCCTTGCGCAGGCGCCAGCCTTCTTCTTCAAAGCGGCCGTCCCGCGCCGCGCGCCGCAATTCTTCGGCGGGCCATTGCGCCGCCACCGCCTCGGACGGGTAGAACATCGAGAAGTGCCGCCCAATGACTTCTTCGGGCAGGTACTGCTTGATGCGCTGGGCGCCGGAGTTCCAGGACACCACAAAACCCTCGGTATCGAGCATGAAGATGCCGTAGTCCTGCACTGCATCGACCAGCAGGCGGAAGCGGTCGGTGGCGGCCGGTTCCACAAGGGGGCGGTAGGTGTCAGGCATGCCGCATGATAACGAGTCGAACCGCTGGGTCACCCGGGGGCCAGGGTTCAGACGCTGCCCAGCAGTTTGTGGATCAGTCGCCAGTGCCTGGCTTCGACCGGCGTGATCGACAGCCGGTTGCCCTTGCGCAGGATCACCAGGTCTTCCAGTGCCGGGTGGCTGCGCAGCTCGGGCAGGGTCAGGTTGCGGGTTTTCTGGAGGACCTGGACATCCACCAGCAGCCAGCGCGGATCTTCCCGCTTTGACTTGGGGTCGTGGTAGGGCGAAGCCGGGTCAAACTGCGTCGGATCCGGGTAAGCCGTGGACGCCACGCGCGCGATGCCGACGATGCCTGGTTCGGCACAGCTCGAGTGGTAGAACAACACGCCGTCGCCGACCTGCATGCCGTCGCGCATGAAGTTGCGCGCCTGGTAGTTGCGCACGCCGACCCAGGGCACGGTGGCGTTTTTGGCGGCCAGCGCGTCGTCGACCGAACATTCTTCGGGCTCGGATTTCATCAGCCAGTAATTCATGGTCTTGTCCCGTGGTGTCTGCATCGCGACATTATCCGCAGCAGGGCACACCGGCAAGCCGCACGCAGCAGGCAAAAAAAAGCCGCCCCCGGAGGAGGGCGGCCCAAACGAGGTACCTGAAGAAACGCGGGAGAAAACTCAGCTGTCGGCCCGGATGCCGCGCATCATGATGATGCCGCCCAGGTTGCGGGTGTCGGCGCGCATGCGGGTGCGCAGGCCTTCGGCGGTCGAGGGGGCTGGCTGCCAGCCCACCGTGATCAGTCGGGCGCGCGTCTCGCCGGTCTTGAGCACGTCGATCACCGCGGCGCTCAGTTTTTCACGCACAGCGGCCGGCAGCGACGCCGGTCCGGCCAGCGCGGTGAACAGTTCCATGTCGGCGCCCATGATGCCGACTTCGCGCATGGTCGGCAGTTCCGGCGCCAGCATGCTGCGCTGCTCGGAGGTCACGCCGATGACTTTCATCTTGCCTGCCTTCACCTGCTGCAGCGCCAGGCCCGGCGGCAGCAACGCGGCCTGCAGATGCCCGCCCAGCATCGCGGTGATGAGTTGCGGGTTGCCGGGGTAGGGCACATGCATCACGCCCAGGCCGCCGCTGCGGCTCTTGATCAGCTCCATGCCGAGGTGGCCGGGTGTGCCCGCGCCGGGGGAACCGTAGTTGGCCTTGTCGCCCTGGTTGCGCAGCCAGGTCAGCCATTCCTGCGGCGAGTTGCCCTGGGCGAAGTTGCTGACCACCAGCACCATCGGGGTGGTGCCGATCAGCGCAATCGGCGCCAGGTCGACCGCCGGGTCGTAGGCAATCATGGGGTTGAGCAGCCGCGCGATCGTCAGCTGGCTGTTGTTCATCACGCCAAAGGTGTGCAGGTCGGTGGCCTTGGCCACCTGGTCGGCGGCGATGGTGCCCGAGGCGCCCGCCTTGTTTTCGATGATGACCGGCTGGCCCAGCGCCTTGGACAGCGGTTCGGCAATCGCACGGGCCGACAGGTCCTGCACCGAGCCGGCCGGAAAGCCGATCAGCAGGCGCACCGGTTTGGTGGGCCAGTCCAGTGCCACGGGCGCGGGCGTGGCCACACGGCCCGGCTTGCTGGCCACCACGGCGCTGGTCTTGAGCGGGGTGGCTGCAGCCGGCGCCGGCGCCGTTGCCGCGGCCGGTTTGGCGGCGGCGCCGGCCGGGGCGGCGCTCTGGCCGAAAGCGGTGGCCGCGCCGGCGGTCAGCACCAGCCCGGTCAGCAGATGGCGCAAGGATTGAAATTTCGTCATGAGAAACCTCGCTGTGTCGAATTGAAAAACCTGTGGTGATTGTGTGGAGCCACCCGCGAGGCAGCAATCCTGTCAGTGTTGACAGCAGCATGGGCAAGCCCCGTCCACGAAGGTGTACAGGCTTTGGTCAGCCAGCCGTGGCCCAGTAGTAACAAGGGTTTAACGGGGCCAGGCTGGCCGGGATCACACCCCTGTCAGTGATGACAGGTCATCGTTTGGCTGACACCGCCGCAACTGCCTGACGGTCGTTCGACGGTGCTGAGCGGCGCCACTGGTTTGCTATCAGATCCATAGCGATTTGTGCAGTCTGGACAGGGGCTGGAGCCCGATTTGGCCCTGAAATCCAGCGGTGGCAGGGCTCAGGCCGGGATCAGCTGCAGCAGCGCCGGAACCGTCAGACCGATGCCGGTGAACAACAGCAGCGCGCAGACCAGCCGGAGCACGGCCCGTCGTGACCAGCGCGGCGGTCGCCGCTCCAGCCACCAGCTCAGGCCGGCCACCAGCGGCGCGGCCAGCAGGCTCAGCGTCAGGGCATTGGCGCTGAACTGCCCGGCGGCCACCACCATCAGCAGCCGCAGCAGGGCGCTGGCGGCCAGCGTCGCCACCAGGGTGTCGCGCACGGTTTTCAGGGGCATCGGCTGGCGGTAGAAGTGGTACACCAGCGGCGGGCCGCCGGTGGCGAACAAGCCGGTCAGCAGGCCCGAGACCGCGCCCCAGAGCCGGAAGCTGTTGGCCGACGAGCGCTCGCGCAGCGCTGCCGTCTGCATCAGCACCACGACCGCGCAGGCGATCACCGTCAGCCCCAGCAACAGCCGCAGGACCAGCGTGACATTCGCGCTCAGCCAGCCCAGCAGCAACACCCCCAGCACGATGCCCGCGAGGCCGCCCAGCGTGATGTCGCGAAACGCCGGGCCGTCGAGCTGCCGGCGCGCGCCGTACAGGGCCACCAGCGCGTTGGCCAGCGCCAGCACCGTCGCCACATTGGCCAGGTCGGCCAGCGGCGCCAGTTCCAGCAAGCCGGCCAGGCCCAGCAGGATCAGCGCAAACGCAAAACCGGTCAGGCTTTGCGCGCAGGTGGCCAGGGCGACACACAGCAGGAACAGGGCGGTTTGGGTCAGGGTCATGCGAAGGCCCAGCCCCTCACCGCGGAAGCGGGCCAGGGTGTCAAGGCGTGGGCGGAGAGGGCAGGGGGAGTTTACAGGGCGGGCACGGCGCCGACGACATACCCGTACGGACCGCACCGGCTGCGCAAGGAGACTAAAATTGGCGTTCGCGTGCCTTGCTGACCGTCCCGTGGCTGTGCATTTGATGTCCTCCCACCAGGTATGTATGGCTCGCCACCCCCTCCATCGCTTCAAAAAGCGTTCACTCGTTCTCCTGGCCTTGCCGTGTTCGGTGTTGCCCTGGGGCCCCGCCTGGGCCCAGCAGTGCAACGGCGGCGCCACGGTGACCGGGGCGCTGACGATCAGCGCCAACTGCGCCGGCGGCGGCGTCAAGCCCCTGAGCCTGGACACCGGCGCAAATGTCACGGTCAACGCTGGCGTGACGGTGAGCAACAATTCTGGAAGCGGCCGAAACGGCGATCCGATTTCGGTGTTGTCGTCCGCGACCGCGTCCACGCTGACCAACCGCGGCACGATTTACACGGCGCAGCAATGGGGCGTCACCGTCAATGGCACGCTGACCAGCCTGGTCAACACCGGCACGATTTCGTCGGGCTTCCGGCGCGGCATTGTGATTCTCAGCTCGACCAGCACCCTGGGGACGCTCACCAACACCGGCTCCATCATCGGGCCGTTTTCGGGCATCCAGAGCAGCGGCACCCTGCAGACCTTCAACAACCTGCAGGGGGCCGGCAACGCCAACGGCGCGGTCACCTATAGCGGCGTGGTGCCGGTCAACTACAACATCATCATCAACAGCCCCGGCATCTACGGGAAACTGACGAACAGGGATGTGGTCACGGGCGCGATGACCTTCGGCATCTACGGCACCTCCACCGTGGCCATCGGCACCTACACCGGTGTGCTGAACAACTTCACGGCGGCCAGCCTGACCGGCGCAAACTCGGGTTCCTTCGGCGGCCTCAACTGGGTGCTGAGCCTGGCCTCCGGCAGTACCACGGTCTGGGACCTGATTTTTTCAGCAGGCAGCGTCAACATGGCGGCGGGCAGTTCCTCCACGCTGGCCGATGTCGGGGTGTCGATCAACCCGGTCTTCGACGGCGGCACGCTGGTGCTGCCGGCCAATGCCAACTCGGCCCAGGCCTTCACCATCAACGCCGCCGGCGCCACCATCACCTCGCCAGCCGGCAGCACGGCGCGGCTGTCGGGCGTGCTCTCGGGCGCTGGCGGCCTGACGGTCAACGGCAGCGGCCTGCTGGCGCTGTCGGGCAACAACAGCTATGCGGGCGGCACCACCGTCAGCTCGGGCACGCTGTCGGTCAGTGGGGCTTCACCGCTGGGCACGGGCTCCGTGTTTGTGGCCGCGGGCGGCACGCTGATGGGCACTGGCACGATTCGAGGCCCGCTCACGGTGGCCGGCACGCTCAAGCCCGGCCATTCGCCCGGCCTGCTGACGGTCAACGGTAACGTCACGATGGCCGGCGGCAGCACCTTCCAGCAGGACATTGCCGGCACGGTGCAGGCCAGCGCCACCAGCCCGGCCGGCGCGACCGGTTATTACTCGCTGCTGAACATCACTGGCGGGCAGTTTGTGATCCAGCCGAATGCGACGCTGGCGCCGCGCCTGCAAGGCCTGTTCACCGCCGGCGAGTCCGGTTTCGGCAGCACGCCCTACACGCCGGTACTGGGCGACAGTTTCCGCATGGTCACGGCCGACGGCGGCATTTCCGGCCGCTTCAGCACGCTGACGCAGCCTGCCGGCCTGGCCGCGGGCACGCAGTTCGTGCAGTTCTACAACGTGGGCGGCAGCCGCAGCCTGGACCTGGCCGTCATCCCGACGTCCTACACCACGACGCTGGCCGCGCAGAACGCCAATGCCCGCGCTGCCGCCGGCGCGCTCGACGGCCTGGTGCGCGCCAACCAGTCCGGGTCAGCCACCAGCGCGCAGGACCTGCTGCTTTCTTCCGCCGCGACCCGCACGGCGGCCAGCCTGCCGGCCTTCACGCGCGGGCTGGCCGGCGAGGTTTATGGCGCCACGCTGGCGGCGGCGCCGCAGGCCGGCCTGCGCATGCAGCAGGCCGTGTTGTCCCACCTCGACGACAGCGCCCCCGCCGGCACCGCCTTTGCCGCGCAGACCAGCGGCCGCAACAGCCTGCTGGCGAGCGCCGACGCCCGCCCGGTGCCCGGACTGCAGCTGTCCTCGCCGGTCGGCGACGTGATGCGCGAGGGCGCCGGCAGCAGCGCGGCCTGGGGTGAACTGGCCTACCAGCGCGGGCGTCGCTCCGGTGACCAGAACGCCAGCGGCTTCACCCACGATCTCTACCAGGCGGTGCTGGGCGGCGACGTCCTCGACCGCGATGGCGTCAAGGCCGGCGGCGGCCTCGCGCTGTCCACGACCGATGTCGGCGCGGCGCAGGGAAAAGGCGAGCTGCGCCAGGGCGCGCTGTTTGTGTATGCGCGCCTGCCGCTGCAATCCTGGGTGATCGACACCCTGGCCAGCTGGGGCGTGCAATCGGCCCGGCATTCACGCAGCGATGTCACCGGCCTCACGACCGGTCTGGACGGCAAGACGCGCGGCCGCGATGCCCTGCTCAGCGCCGGCCTGAGCCGTCCCTTCGAGTGGCAAGGCCAGCGTGTGGCGCCTTATGCACGCCTGAGCTGGCAGCACCAACACCGGTCCGCGGTCAACGAGGGCAACTCGGCCGCCGCGCTGAACGTGGACAGCGTCGACGCGCAGGGCCTGCGCGGCGTGCTGGGTCTGACGCTGGGCTCCAGCGCCAGCCAGCCCGGGCAGGACCGGCAGACCTGGCGCTTCAATGTCGGTATCGGCGCGGATTCGCCGGCCTTGTTGAACCCCGTGCTCACCGCCTCGCTGGCGGGCCAGCCCCTCACCATCCAGACGCCGCAGGCCGGCCGCGGCTTTGTGCAACTCGGGTTGTACGGCACACAACGCCTGGGCGGCAACAGCTTCGGCTACCTCGGGATCAGCACCGAGGCGCGTCGCGGCGCGCTGCAGGGCAGTGCGCAGGCCGGGGTGCGGCTGACGTTCTAGGAGCCTGGGCGGCAGAAGAAACGTCGGCTGCAAAGCGGCCGCGACGGTCCATTGTTCACCGGCTTTTTGCCCCATGGCTACGGCTAGGGCGCTGCAAACCCCGCAAAAACTGGCCTCACCGGGGCCACTTTTCGCTTCGACGCCTTCCGCCGCCCAGACTCCTGGATCGCTGGGCCGGCGCGCGGTTCAAGCGTGTTTGCCGGCTTCCCAGCCCACGCCGCCAATCGCGCGTTCCGCGACCTCGACCGCCAGTGGCTCCAGCGTGGTGGCCATGGTGTCGTTCCAGCGGTTCAGGTAACCGAACAGCGCAATCGACGCGACGATCTCGACGATCTGCTCGTCGTTGTAATGCTTCTTGAGTTCGTCAAAGTCGGCGGGTGAGGCTTCGTTGGGCACCTTGCCGGCCTTGAGCGCCAGGCTGATGGCGGCGCGTTCCGCCGGGCTGAACAGGTCGCTGTTTTCAAAGTCCCACAACGCGGCAATCTTCGCGTCCGAGGCCTTGTAGATGCTCGACAGGTTGGTCATGTGCGACTGGCAGTACAGGCAACCGGCCGCATAACTGCTGGCCAGGCTGACCAGCATCTTGGTTTCTTCGGGCACCGTGCCTTCGTACAACACCGCCTGGTTCAGCGCCATGAAGGCGCGAACGATGTTGGGCCGCCGCACCATGGTCATGATGCTGTTGGGCGTGAAGCCGCGGGTTTTTTTGTAATGCTCGAAACGCTCGCGAATGTCGTCTTCCTTGACGTCCGCGAGGGCAATGGGGGAAAGGTGGGGCATGGCAGTCCGTTGAATCAAAGGGGATGGATGTGCCGCCAGTTTATAGGCCAGGCAATGCGTTCCACTTTGACGCGAGACTAGTGCTGCTTCATCCAGCCGGCCAGGGTGTCCAGCAGTTCGTCCCGCACCTGATCGTTGTTGCGCCCCGAGCGCACCAGCACCTGGAAAGCGTGGTCGGCGCCTTCAACGATGTGCAGCGTCGCGCGTTTGCCAAGGCCTGCCGTGGTCTGCGTGACCAGGTCCAGGTCCGCCAGCGCATCGCGCGTGCCTTGCAGGAACAGCATGGGGACCTTGACATCGCTCAGGTGCGCTGCGCGTTCGGTCGAGGGCTTGCCGGCCGGGTGCAGTGGAAAACCCACGAGGGCAATTCCCCGCACACCCGGCACAGGCGCGGCCGCCTGCGCCTGTGTTGTCATGCGGCCGCCAAACGACTTGCCGCCGGCGAACAGCGGCAGCCCGGGCAGACGTCGCGCAGCCTCGGCCACCGCGGCCCGCACCGCGGCTTGCGCCACGGCCGGGGCGTCCGGGCGTTTCGAGCCCTGTTCCATGAACGGAAAGTTGAAGCGCAGCGTCGCGATGCCGCGCTCTGCGAGTCCCTGCGCGATGGCGGCCATGAAGGCATGGTCCATGCCCGCGCCGGCGCCGTGGGCAAAGACATAACAGGCCTGGGCCTGGGCCGGCGCCTGGAGCAGGCCGGAGACCTGGCCGCCGGAAGGCAGGGTGATCGTCAACGGGGCAGGGTGGGCAGGCATGGTCCGTATTCTGAGCGATGCGCCCGAACCTCTGCGTCAGCGCTCAGCCGGTGCTGCGTTTGGTCGTGGCCGCGGCGATCTCCGGCGGCAGGCGTTTGAGCAGGGCGCGGACGGCCAGCGGCACCAGCACCAGGTCATCGGCGATGCCGAAGAAGGGCAACATGTCGGGGATGAAATCGATCGGCGAGAACAGATACAGCGCAATCGCCGCCGTGCCCCACCGGAGCCAGCTCGGCGCCTGCGGGTGGCGCAGGGCAAACCAGAGTTGCCGGGCATCGCCGCGCAGCAGGACCCAGAGCAGGGTCAGGCGTTTGAACATGGAATCTCCTTGGGTGGGCGCAGACCCGGCGGGCTGCACTCATGCAGGTGGCGCCGATTGCCTTCGCTGCAAGAGGCTTCACACCGCGTTACATTCAGCCCGCCGTGGTCACCAGCGCCGCCACCAGCTGGCCCACCTCGGCAATCGCACGGTCACGCACAGGCAGATCGGCTTTGGTTTGCGTCAGGTAGGCCGTCACCAGAATTGGCGCCCGGCCCGGTGGCCAGAAAATGCCGATGTCGTTGTTGCTGCCATGGTCGCCGCCGCCGGTTTTGTCGCCCACACGCCAGCCCGCCGGCAGCAGGGCGCGCAACTTGCGGTCCCCGGTCTTGTTGTCCAGCAGCCAGCGCGTGATCTGTGCGCGTGAGGCGGCCGACAGCGCCGTGCCCAGCACAATTTTCTGCATGCTCTGCAGCATGGCCTGGGGCGTGGTGGTGTCGCGCGGATCGCCAGGGGTGGCTTCGTTGAGCTCGGGTTCCATCCGGTCCAGCCGGGTGATCTCATCGCCCAGGCTGCGCATGTGGGCTGTCAGGCCCTGCGGTCCGCCCATGTCCCTGAGCAGCAGATTGGCAGCAGCGTTGTCGCTCAGGGTCATGGTGGCTTCGCACAGCTCGGCCACCGTCATGGGCTGGCCACCGACCCGCGGCTGCGTGGCGGGCGAATGCACAACGATGTCGGACGCCCGCACGGCGATGCGCCTGTCCAGTTGCTCCCGGCCCTGGTCCACCCGGGACAGCACATGGGCTGCCGCCAGGAACTTGAAGGTGCTGCACATCGGGAAACGTTCGGCGCCCCGGTAGGCATAACTTGCGCCAGACTGGGTGTCGAGCATGGCCACGCCCAGGCGGCCGCCGCTGGCGGCTTCGATCTGCCGAACCGTCTGCTCAAAACGGCTGGTCTGTGCGCCGCGGGATGGCTCCGTCAGGGCCCGCGCGCATCCACCGGCGACAAGTGTTGTGCTGGCCAGGCCGGCGGCCTGGATAAATTGACGTCTCTGCATTTTTCCTGGGGGTCGAAGTTGAAAGGACCTGAATGATCCATTGACGAGGCATGCAACACAAACGGTAATAATCAGGCTTGAACCCAAGAAAAACTTGGCCTTGCTGATTCTTTCTTCCCGCCATGCACCTGCCCCTGAATGCCTTGCGCGCCTTTGAGGTGTCCGCCCGCCACCTCAGTTTTACGCGTGCTGCCCAGGAACTGAATGTGTCGCAGGCCGCGGTCAGCCAGCATGTCAAAAACCTCGAAGAGCGGCTCAAGGTGCCGCTGTTCCGCCGGCTTCCGCGCGGCCTGGCCCTGACCGACGAAGGCCTGGCCTTGCTGCCGGTGCTGGCCCAGTCGTTTGAGCGCATCGGCCAGGTGCTGGACCAGTTCGACGACGGACGCGCCCGCGAGGTGCTGACCGTGGGCGTGGTCGGCACCTTCGCCGTGGGCTGGCTGATTCCGCGGCTGCGCGACTTCCAGTTGCGCCACCCGTTTGTGGACTTCCGCCTGTTCACGAACAACAACCGGGTCGACATGGCCGGTGAGGGCCTGGACTGCGCCATCCGTTTTGGCGACGGCGCCTGGCATGGCACCGAAGCGCAGGCCCTGCTCGCCGCGCCGCTTTCGCCCATGTGCACACCCGCGCTGGGCGCGCGGCTGCAGGCGCCGGAGGACCTGGCCGGCCAGGTGCTGTTGCGCTCCTACCGGGCCGATGAATGGGTGTTGTGGTTTGCGGCAGCGGGCGTGCCATGCCCGGTGCTGCGCGGCGCGGTGTTCGACTCTTCCTTGACCATGGCCGAAGCCGCCGCCCAGGGCGCGGGGATTGCCTTGCTGCCGGTGCGCATGTTTGCGCGGGAGTTGCAGCAGGGCCGGCTGGTACGGCCCTTTGCGGCCGAGGTCAGCAATGGGCGCTACTGGCTGACCCGGCTGAAGTCCCGGCCGGTGACGCAGGCCATGCGCGCGTTTGATGCCTGGCTGCTGGAGGCCGGCGCCCGGTGAGCGCCGACGGGGACCCTCGGTTCAGGCGCGCTCGAAGTCGATAAAACTTTTATCGGCGTCCACCGCCAGCAGCCGCACGCGGGTGGTGTCGCCGACGTCCAGTTCTTCAAACCCGCGCACCACCCGGCCTTCCAGCAGCGGGCTGCTGATGCGCACAAAGGTGCCCTTGGCCGCGGCGCCGGTCACGAGGGCATCGAACACCTCGCCGATCCGGCTGTGCAGCAAATACGCGCCGGCGGCCTTGAGCACCTGGCGCTCGACCTTGCTGGCGTTGTCTTCCTGCAGCGTGCAATGTTTGGCAATCTCGGTCAGTTGTTCAGCGGAGTAGGGCGGCGCCGCACCGGCCAGCGCTGCCTTGATCAGGCGCTGCGTCACCAGGTCGGGGAAACGGCGGTTCGGTGCGGTCGAATGCGCGTAGTCGTTGACCGCCAGCCCGAAGTGACCGAGACCATTCGCGCCGTTGGCGGTGGCCGGGGCCGCAGCGTATTCGCCCGAGCCCAGCATCTTGACCACCGCCAGCGACAGGTCGGCAAAACCGGCCGGGTCGGCGGCGCGACGGGTACTCAGGAAGCGGTCCAGCGCGATGGCATCGGGCAGGGCGGGCAATGCCACGCCGTGGCTGGCGGCCAGTGCCACGATGCGGTCCCAGCGGCGCGGTGACTGCAAAAAGCGGCGTATCGACGGAAAGCCCTGGTCCACCAGAAAACGCGCGGTCGCCCCATTGGTCGCAATCATCAGGTCGGCAATCAAATCCTTGGCGCGGTTTTTTTCGTCCGGTTGCAGGTCCACAAGTTGTCCATCCTTGAACACCGGCCGGGCAGAAATCGTGTTGACATTGAGCGCCCCGCGCGATTGCCGCCACTGCCGCAGCTTGCCGGCCAGGGCGTCGTGCAGGCGCACCTGTTCTTCCAGCCCAGGCACAGTCGCGATTTGCGCCGGCGCGGGCCCGTCACCGTCCAGCCAGGCCGATATCGCGTCGTACGTCAGCTTGGCGTGGTTCAGCACCACGGCGCGGTAGATGTCCGAGCCGCCCACCGTGCCGTCAGCGGCAACTGTCATGTCGACCACCACCGCCAGCCGCTCCTGGTGTTCGTGCAGCGATGTCAGGTCGGTGGACAGCACTTCGGGCAGCATCGGGAAAATGCCCGCCGCCGTGTACACCGAGGTGGTGTTGGCCGCCGCATGGCCATCGACCGCACCGCCGGGCGGCACCAGACCATCGACATCGGCAATCGCGACCAGCAGCCGCGCGGCGCCATCAGCCAGCGGCTCGGCCACGCTGAGCTGGTCCAGGTCGCGCGTGTCATCGTTGTCAATCGAGAACCAGGTGAGTTGCCGCAAGTCGCGGATGTCGCTGCCGCGTTCGGGGCCGGTGTGGCGCGCGGCTTCGGCTTCCTGCAAAGCCTGCGGCGAAAAGACAGGCAGTAGGCCGCGGGAGCGCATGGCTTCTACGGCGAGTTCGCGGAGGTGGGTGGGGTTCATGGAGATTGTTTGGGAGTTGGCTCACTGTACCTGCTAGCGAGGTTAAGTTTTAAGTCATGCTAGTGTTTGGTCGTCGGTACGTGTGAGCGAAAACCTACCATCCTTGGCATTGACCTGAGTAAAACCTTGAAGTGAATAAAACGGCGCGAGAGGCGATTCCGGGTTGCAGAATAGAGCAGTTATTAAATTTCAAGAGCGGAGCCTGCATCTCAATGTCAATCAACGGTAGTGAGCTATCGTTGTAGAGAGAAATATCGTGAATATTTTTGTGGACGAATCTGGAACGTTTCCGACAACAAATAATGCCGGGTCATGGAGTGTCATCGCGGCGTATGCGTCTCCAGAGTGCGACCGAAGGTCGCTTGAAAAAATCGTGACTTCGCTTCGTGGGTCGCAAAAAACCTATGCCGCAGAGATTAAGCTTGGCGCGTTAAGCGAAGTGCAATACTTTCAATTTCTAGAGGATTTAGCGAAATTAAACGGGGTTGTTTTCGCAGCCGCCACGGAGATGAGTTTGAATTCCCCCGATTTGGCATCTCACCATCAATCTATGCAAGCTGAGGCTGTGGTTAAGTACAAAGAAAAAATGCTGCATGAATCCATGCGACAAGCTTTGACAGATTTAAGTAACGCGGTAAAGAAATTGCCGCCAAATTTATACGCTCAACTCATGTTTCAAATCACACTGTTTCATGACGTAGTTGCGCGAGGCGTTCTCTACTTTGTTCAGAGATTTCCCCAAACGTTGGGTGAAATTAGATGGCGTGTCGATCAAAAAGACGTTATTCCAACAGAATACGAAAAAGTATTCAGGAGAATGCTGCCGGCTATTCTCCAGTCTATTTCGATGCGCGAACCGATAATGATGGTTCAAGGCTTTGACTATAGTTATCTGAAGAACTATGAGTTCCCGCCGGGGGAAAAACCAACATTTTTGCAGTCTACTTATAACCTTCCGGATGCTGATGGCTTGGATTTAGGGAAGATGGTCGGTGGAAACTTCAAGTTTGTAGATTCGAAAAAGGTGATCGGCGTTCAAATAGCTGATCTTTTGGCGTCGGGTATCCGGCGGTTTTTAAAGAGCGAGTTTTTGGACAATGATACGGCGGCGATGTTGTTGGGGCGTCTTACAGTGCAAGCTCAAAAATCCAAGCTTCCTTTAAAGCTTGTAGCGCTATCTACCGATGCAATTGTTAAAGGTTCTCTTGCTAAGCGCCTGAAACTCCTGGATAAGCACGCCCGTCCGATGCTGATATAGCTGAACTGATGAGCTGCTGAAGCGTATAACCTGCAAATGGAAAGCCAAACCCTCGAAGCACCTGCTTCATTGATTCGTACTTATGCGGTTAGGCGCAAGGATCCTGAGCACTGCTGATGCACTAAATCGTATGGCTAAAGTTGATCAAACTAGAGCGATTTTCGATTCGTAAAGTAGTTATCACGGGTGATGTTTCCGCTAGCAGCGCTCCCATCTTCCAAACCTTCAACCGGTTCGCCCGCAACCGGATCGCCTCCACGACATCCCGCGCCTGCAGCAGCACAAAACTCGCATCGTTACCCGGCGCGATGCCGTAGTTGTCGAGGTGCATCACCCTGGCGGCATTGACGGTTACCGCATCAAAACAGGCGCGAATGCCTGTCTGGCTGGTCATCTGCGCCACGTGCAGGCCCATGTGGGCGACTTCGAGCATGTCGCCGCTGCCCATGCCGTACCAGGGGTCCATCACGCAGTCGTGGCCGAAGGCGACGTTGACGCCGGCGGCCAAAAGTTCGGGCACGCGGGTCATGCCGCGGCGTTTCGGATAAGTGTCGTGGCGGCCCTGCAGCGTGATGTTGATCAGCGGGTTGGCAATCACGCTGACGCCGCTCTCGGCAATCAATGGCAGCAGCTTGCTGACGTAGTAGTTGTCCATGCTGTGCATCGAGGTGCAGTGGCTGCCGTTGACGCGGCCCTGCAGGCCGAGGCGCTGGGTTTCAAACGCCAGGGTTTCAATGTGGCGGCTCAGCGGGTCGTCGGACTCGTCGCAGTGCATGTCGGTCAGCAGGCCGCGTTCGGCGGCAATCTCGCAGAGCAGCTTCACGCTGGCGGCGCCTTCGGCCATGGTGCGTTCGAAATGCGGAATGCCGCCGACCACGTCCACGCCCTTGTCGAGCGCGCGTTTCAAATTTTCGACGCCGCCCTGGCTGCGCAACACGCCGTCCTGCGGAAAGGCGACGAGCTGCAGGTCGATATATGGGGCCACCTGTTTTTTGACTTCGAGCAGCGCGTCCACCGCGAGCAGACTCGCGTCGCTGGTGTCCACATGGCTGCGGATCGCGAGCAGGCCCTTGGCCACGGCCCAGTCGCAGTAGGTCAGGGCGCGTTCGATGAGCGCTTCAGCTTTGAGCAGCGGCTTGAGTTCGCCCCACAGCGCAATGCCTTCGAGCAGCGTGCCGCTTTCATTGACCCGCGGCAGGCCGTAACTGAGCGTGGCGTCCATGTGGAAGTGCGGATCGACGAAATGCGGACTGAGCAGGTAGCCCCCCGCGTCCACCGTCTCGGTCGCCTGTACCCCTGCGATCGGGCCTTGCGTCACTTCGGTGATCTTGCCGTTTTTCACGGCAACCGACATGCCGGTGCGGCCGTCGGGCAGGGCGGCGTTGGTGATCAGGAGGTCGAGCATGGTTTTCTCCGGCGAGCGTGCAAGGGGTCAGGGCGCGGTTTCGTGCGAGCTACGCGCCTGGAAGAAATCATGGACCGCAAGCGTGACCTGAGCCGCATTGTCAACTGCCGACGGGACGTTTCAGGCGGTAAAGGCACATGGCGCGGGCGTGGGAGCCGACGGGCACGGCCGGGTGTTCGAACTCCTCGCCGACGGCTTCCTGCATGCCCAGACGCTCCATCACGGCGCGCGAGCGGACGTTGCGCAACTGCGTCATGGCGACGATTTCCTCAAGGCCCAGCAACTCGAAGCCCACCCGCAGCGACAGCCGCGCGCCCTCGCTGGCCAGGCCCTTGCCCCAGAACGGCCGGGCCAGCCGCCAGCCGACTTCGACGCAGGGCTGGAAGGGCAGGTCTGCCTGCGGGATGTTGATGCCGACGAAGCCGGCAAAACGCGGTTCGCCGCCCGTCAAGTCGTCGGCCGCCCAGAAACCCCAGCCCTGGCGGTCTATGCTGGCGCGGAGGCGCTCGACCGTGGCATCGCTTTGCCCGCGGGTCAGGGTGGCGGGGAAATGTTCCATCACCACCGGGTCGGCGTTCAGCGCGGCAAAGGGCGCGCAGTCTGCCTCGTTCCACTGGCGCAGGCGTATGCGCGGGCTGGCCAGCATTTCGGGTGGAATGGCGGTGCCGGCTGTCCACTCGATGGCTTCGGCTTCCAGGCGGCCGCTCAGCGCGTCCAGCAAGATCTGCCGCTCTGCCTGTTTGCGTGCGGTCTTTTCATCCAGGAAAGCCGGATCGGCCTTGTCCGGCGTACTGCGGCGCATCAATGTTGTCCCCGGCGGCAGGGCCGGCCATCGCCCGGGCCCTGGGTATGCCCGGCCGCCCAGGGCAAGGCTCGGAAGCGGTGCGGCCGGTCCATGGAGTCCTCGTGAAGCATGGCGTCTGCTACAAAAAAAATAGCTGCCTGCCCATGCTGGACATGGGCTGGAGGCCTATTTCGTTCCGAAAATCCGGTCACCAGCATCACCGAGGCCCGGCAGGATGTAGCCGTGGTCGTTGAGTTCGCGGTCGATGGCGGCGGTGTAGATCGGCACGTCGGGGTGGGCGGCCTGCAGCGCCGCGATACCTTCGGGGCAGGTCAGCAGGCAGACGAACTTGATCGACTTGGGGTTGAGCTCCTTCAGGCGCTCGACCGCGGCAATCGCCGAGTTGCCGGTGGCCAGCATCGGATCGACGATGACGATGTCGCGCTCTTCCATGTCGTGCGGCATCTTGAAGTAGTACTCGACCGCGGTCAGGGTTTTGGGGTCGCGGTACAGGCCGACATGGCCGACACGCGCGCCCGGCACCACGCTGAGCATGCCTTCGAGGATGCCGTTGCCGGCGCGCAGGATGGAGACAAACACCAGCTTCTTGCCGTCGATGACTTTGGAGGTGGTTTTTTCAAGCGGCGTTTCGATCTCGATGTCCTGCATCGGCATGTCGCGGGTGACCTCATAGGCCATCAGCATGCTGAGTTCGTTGAGCAGGGTGCGGAAGGTGTTGGTGGACGCGTCCTTGCGCCGCATCAGGGTCAGCTTGTGCTGCACCAGCGGATGGTCGATCAGGTGGACTTTGTCGTTGTAGCGGGTCATGTGCGGGTGGGCCTCTGAGGGTGGTGTTTCAAAATACAGTGCCATCACTTTGGATGTTCAGAGGCGGTTGGCCTCCGTGCAATTGCTGTGCCAGAGCGCGCCCTGCGGCCCAGGTGCCGCCTTCGAGCACACAGGCCAGCGGCATCTGTTCGGCGCTCAATCCTAACTGCTCGCGCACCAGCGGCGCGAGCTCGTCGAGCAAGGCCACCGTCAGCGCCCGCCATTCGACGATCAGCTCGTCGCCGGGCGCGTGAAGGCGTTCGGCCAGCGACGGATCCTTCAGCATCAGCACGCCGGCATCGAGGAACAGGCCGCCGTTGCGGTACTCGGGCAGTCCGGTCAGCGCGTCCAGGCCCTGGACCTGGATGCCGGCCCATTCAAACGGTTCGAGCAGCGAGTAGGTCAGCCACTGCGAGAGCTTGTGAAACGGCATCCAGCCGCGGCTGGCGCCGGCTGCGGATTCGCCGGCAGCCGGGTGGCGCCAGCAGTCGCCCAGCGGCTCGCCATCGAGAACGTTCTGCGCCGGCCAGATCGCCGCCAGCCCGGTCAGCAGCAGCGACAACACGTCGTGCGCCTGCACCGTGCCGCTGCCCGTGGGCGCGAGCTGGTCGAACAGGTGGCCGGGCCGTCCCGGCTGGCCAAACAGCGCCGGCTGGGCCTGCAGCGCCTGGCCGAGGCGGCGCAACAACGCGGCGCGGCCGTCCAGGCCCACCAGCGGGTTGGCGGCGCTGACCTGGAACGCCTGCGCCAGGCGTTCGGCGGTGACGGCCTGCAGGCCGGCGGCATCGGCCTGCAAAGGGTGCGCCGGGTCGCTGGAGAACAGGCCGTCCATGAAGGCATGAAAACTTGCGACACCGAGGCCTTCGGAACGGCTGAACTGCTGGGCCGGATGTTCGCCGACAGCGGCTTCGTGGTAACACCAGTCGGCGCCGGCGCCGGCGTCCAGCAACACGCTGACCAGGGCCAGGTCGATCTGGGCGCGGGCACGGTCTGCGGGGCCCACCGGGCCCAGCGCCGCATTGAGCTGCGCCAGCCGGTCCACGGCGCCGGCCTCGAAATGCCGCCAGCGGCTGTGGTACGGAATCACCAGGTCCGGGTAACGCACGCGGGTCAGTTCGGCGACCAGTGCAGCGGCGGTCAGCATGGCGCCATCGTTGATGCTGAACCAGGCCGATTCGCCGCGGCGCGCCCGCGCCAGCAGCGCCCGGGCCCGGCGGCGAATCGTGGTTGTAGAGCGTAATTCGGCCGTAGCCCCTGTCGGATGGGTCTTGGCAGCTATGGAATTGATAGCGATTGCGGGCGGCGTCGGGGCGTCAGGCATCCAGCCCCCGGCCCTTGGCTTTTTTGAGCTCGTCGGCGGTCGGCACGGCGCCGGGCGTGAAGTAGCCGGCCGCCATCTTGGCGTCCATCTCGACCTGCGCATCGGCGGGAATCATGTGGTCGGGGATGTTGACACGCTCGACCACCTCGATGCCGGCGCGGGTGATCGCGTCGTACTTCATGTTGCTCATGGATACCAGCCGGTGGATCTTGCGTATGCCCAGCCAGTTCAGCACGTCGGGCATCAGCTCCTGGAAACGCATGTCCTGCACACCGGCCACACATTCGGTGCGGTTGAAGTACTGGTCGGCGGTGTCGCCACCGACCTGGCGTTTGCGCGCGTTGTAGACCAGGAACTTGGTGACCTCGCCGAGGGCGCGGCCTTCCTTGCGGAAGTAGGAGACGAGGCCAACGCCGCCACGCTGCGCGCCCTGGATACATTCCTCGATCGCGTGGGTCAAATAGGGCCGGCAGGTGCAGATGTCCGAGCCGAAGACGTCCGAGCCGTTGCACTCGTCATGCACGCGGGCGGTCAGTTCGATGTCCGGATTCGCCAGGTCGCGCGGCTTGCCGAAGATGTAGGCGGTCAGGCCACCAATCGGCGGCAGAAACACCTCGAGGTCGCTGCGCGTCACGAGCTCCGGGTACATGCCGCCGGTTTCCTCGAACAACACGCGGCGCAAATCGGTCTCGCTGCAGTTGAACCGTTTGGCGACTTCGGGCAGGTACCAGACCGGCTCGACCGCCACCTTGGTCACCATGGCCGCGCCGCCGCTCGTCAGGTACTTGCCGTCGGCCTTGAGCCGGCCGGACTGCAGCGCCTCGATCACCTCGGGCAGGATCACATGCGCCTGGGTCACGGCAATCGTCGGGCGGATGTCGTAGCCGGCCGCCAGTTCACTGGCGAACACATCGGCGATGGTCGCGCCCCAGGGGTCCATCGCCACGATGCGGCCCGGTTCGCTCCATTGCGGGTAGGGGCCGATGATGTCGGTCGGCGCGGTGTTGGTCAGGTCGGCCTTGTGGCTGGCCTTGAGCGCGCCGGAGGCCACGGCCAGCGCGCGGTACACGCTGTAGGAGCCGCTGTGCGTGCCGATCACGTTGCGGTGGCTGCGGTTGGTGGTGGTGCCGATCACCGGGCCGCGTTCCGTGGCGGTGGCCGCACCCCAGTGGATGGGCAAGGCGCCCTGGCCGCCGGCGTGCGACGTCAGCCGGATATGGCGGGGAGCGGGACTCGAAGCAGTTGCTGCGGCGACCGGGTCGGAGGGTTTGGCGAGCTCAGCAGGCATAAAGGGAACCCTTCAAAAAATCGAATGTACCGATGACATTGGGGGCTTGCAAGGGCTGTGCCGGAAAAGCAACTGCGCTGAGGATAAATCGCGACAGCGGCGACTTTCTCCGCTGCCTGGTGTCAGGTGGCGTCCATCGCGGCGGGCACGGTCTCGCGCATGACCTCGATGAAGCGGCGCAGACGCGAGGAATAAAAACGCGCATGCGGATAGACCAGGTAGATCGGCAGCAGCTCGGCCTGCCAGTCGGGCACCAGATGGTTCAGCCGGCCCTGAGCGATGTCGTCGGCCGCCATCCAGGCCGAGATCACGCCCATGCCCAGCCCCGCGCAGGCGGCACTGCGCAGCGCATAGAGGCTGTCGGTGCTCATGCGCGGGCGAATCGCCAGTTGCACCCGTTCGCCGCTGCGGCTGTGGACCAGCGTGATGCTGTCGCGGTAAAAGGTGCGCATCGCCAGCCAGGGCAGGGCGGCCAGCTCCGAGGGATGTGTCGGCACAGGCAGGCCCTCAGTGACCGCAGGCGCAGCGATCACGATGCGCCGCACCTGCGACAGCCGGATCGCCACCGCGGTTGGATCGGTGACCTCGCCGACATGGATGGCGCAGTCGATGCCGCTGGCGATGAAGTCGGGCTCGCGGTCGGTCAGCAGCCATTCGACCGCCACCTTCGGATAACGCTGCAGATAGGTGCCGAGCGGCCCCACCAGTTGTTGCTGGCCGAAGGCGTGCGGCACCACCACGCGCAAGGTGCCCTCGGGCTGGTCGCCGGTGCCGCGCATGTCGGCGTCGAAGGCTTCGAGGTTGGCCAGCAGCTCCTTGGCGCGTTCAAAACAGCGTTCGCCGTCCTCGGTGAGTTTCATGCGGTGGGTGGAGCGCTGCAGCAGCGGCAGGCCCAACGAGCGCTCCAGCGCCTGCAGCCGTCGGCTCACCGTGGGCTGGGTGGTGCCCATCTGTGCTGCTGCGGCCGACAGGCTGCCGGTCTCGACAATCCGTACAAAGGTCTGCATCAGGGCGACGCGGTCCAGCGGGGAGGAAGCAGGCGGATCGTGCGGCAGGGCTGATTTGCTCATACGCTCAGTGTATAGAGCTTGTTCGGTTCAGGCTACTTCCGCGGTCAACAAAGCGCGCTGATACTCGAATCATCCCAAAAACTGGTAGTAACCCGATGTCATCCATCCAGAATTCGTATGTCAGCGCGCCGGCTTTGCCGGCCTCGCGCCTGTTCCTGCTGGCCACCGGCGCCGGCCTGACGGTCGCCTCGATTTATTACAGCCAGCCGATGCTGGGCATGCTCGGCACCGAACTCGGGGTGTCCGAAGGCGTGATCGGTTTTGTGCCGACACTGACGCAGCTCGGTTATGCGCTGGGCCTGCTGTTACTGGCGCCGCTCGGCGACCGTTATGACCGCCGCAACATCATCGCGATCAAGTCGGCCGCGCTGTGCCTGGCCCTGCTGCTGGGCGGTTTTGCGCCCGGCATCAGCATGTTGCTGGTCGCGAGTTTTGCCACCGGCCTGGCCGCCACGGTGGCCCAGGACATCGTGCCGGCGGCCGCAACGCTGGCGCCGGAGGCGCACCGCGGCCGGGCCGTGGGCACGGTCATGACCGGATTGCTGCTGGGCATTTTGCTGTCGCGCGTGGTCAGCGGCCTGGTGGCCGAACATTGGGGCTGGCGCAGCATGTTTTTGGTCGCCGCCGCCAGTGTGGCGCTGGTGGCGGTGGCGATGTGGCGCAGCCTGCCGCGTTTCCCGCCGACCACCCAACTGGCCTACGGCGCCTTGCTGGCTTCCCTGGCCGGGCTGTGGAAACGCCACGGCGCGCTGCGCCGGGCGGCACTGGCGCAGGGCCTGCTGGCCATGGGCTTCAGCGCCTTCTGGTCCACGCTGGCGGTGATGCTGCATGGCGCGCCTTTTCACCTGGGCGCTTCGGCGGCAGGCGCCTTTGGCCTGGCCGGAGCGGCCGGTGCGCTGGCGGCGCCGCTGGCCGGCCGGCTCGCCGACCGGCGCGGCCCGGAGTGGGTGACACGGCTGGGCACCGCAATGGCGGCGCTGTTTTTTGCCGCGATGTTGCTGTCGCCGCTGCTCTCGACCCAGGCCAGCCTGTGGCTGCTGGTGGTCTGTGCCATCGGTTTCGACCTGGGCATGCAGGCCACGTTGGTGGCGCACCAGACGATTGTTTACGGCATAGCGCCCGAGGCGCGCAGCCGCCTGAACGCCATCCTGTTTGTCGGCATGTTCACCGGCATGGCCGCGGGCGCGGCACTCGGCAGCCTGCTGCTGGCGCAATGGGGCTGGATCGCCGTGACGCTGCTGGCGACCCTGAGCTCGCTGGCGGCACTGGGCGTACGGCTGTGGCCTGCATCCGCCGGGGTCGCGGCCACCGCGAGCGCTTAGGCAGCGCTGAACAATCGAGCGAACCGGTTCAGCGCTTCCTGCCGCCCAGGATGCCGCCGAGCGCGCCGCGCAACACCTGGCGCGCCAGGTTGCGGGCTTCGGACTTGAGCACCTGCTGCACCAGCCCGTCGCGCTGGCCGCCGCGCGGACCTTTGGAGCCGAACAACACGTCGCTGATGCCGCCCATCAAACCGCCTGAATCTTCGGCGGCCTTGGCGGTTTCGGCCTGTGTCGCCGCGGTGCGGGCCTTGAGCATTTCATAGGCGGATTCGCTGTCCACGGCTTTTTCGTAGACGCCGGTCACCAGCGAGTTCGCCACCAGCGCATGGCGCTGCTGCGGCGTGATCGGGCCGATCTGGCTGCCCGGCGGCAGCACATAGGCGCGCTCTGTCACGCTGGGCCGTCCCTTGCTGTCGAGAAAACTCAGCAGGGCCTCGCCGACCGCCAGTTCGGTGATCGCGGTTTCGATGTCCAGGCCGGGTTTTTGCCGCATGGTCTGGGCCGTCGCCTTGACCGCCTTCTGGTCGCGTGGTGTGAAGGCGCGCAGCGCATGTTGCACCCGGTTGCCGAGCTGGGCCAGCACCGAATCGGGAATGTCCAGCGGGTTCTGGGTGACGAAGTACACGCCGACGCCCTTGGAGCGCACCAGCCGCACCACCAGTTCGATACGTTCGATCAGCGCCTTGGGTGCTTCGTTGAACAGCAGATGCGCCTCGTCAAAGAAAAACACCAGCTTGGGCTGCTCCGGGTCGCCGATCTCGGGCAGCTGCTCGAACAGCTCGGACAACATCCACAGCAAAAAGGTGGCGTACAGGCGCGGCGAGTTCATCAGTTTGTCGGCGGCCAGGATGTTGATCACCCCCTTGCCATCGACCGTCTGCATGAAGTCGCTGATGTTGAGCATGGGCTCGCCGAAAAACTTGTCGCCGCCCTGGGTTTCGATCTGCATCAGTCCGCGCTGGATCGCGCCGACGCTGGCGGCGCTGATGTTGCCGTACTCGGTGGTGAACTTGCTGGCGTTGTCGCCCACATGTTGCAGCATGGCGCGCAGGTCCTTGAGGTCCAGCAGCAGCATGCCGGCGTCGTCGGCGATCTTGAACACCAGGTTGATCACACCGGCCTGGGTTTCGTTCAGGCCCAGCATGCGGCCCAGCAGCAGCGGGCCCATGTCGGACACGGTGGCGCGCACCGGGTGGCCCTGTTCGCCGAACACGTCCCACAAGGTGGTGGGGCAGGCCAGCGGTTCCGGTTTGTCGATGCCGCGTTCCTTGAGCACCGCGCCCATTTTGTCGCCGATGCTGCCGGTCTGGCTGATGCCGGCGAGGTCGCCCTTGACGTCGGCCATAAAGACCGGCACGCCGATTTTCGAGAAGTTTTCCGCCAGCGTCTGCAGGGTCACGGTCTTGCCGGTGCCGGTGGCGCCGGTGATCAAACCGTGGCGATTCGCCAGCGCCGGCAGCAGCTCACAGGTGGTGGAAGCATTCCGGGCAATCAAAAAGGGCTCGGCCATGGGGTGTCCTGGAAGTGAAAAAGTAAAATACGCTTTGTAGATTAAATCAATTCCAAAGGATTTCCGTGGCCGGTCACAGCAAATGGGCGAATATTCAGCACCGCAAGGGGCGCCAGGATGAAAAACGCCAGCGTATCTGGACCCGTGTGATGCGTGAAATCATGGTCGCGGCACGTATGGGCGGCGGCGACCTGGGCACCAATCCGCGCTTGCGCCTGGCGGTGGACAAGGCCAAGGCGGCCAACATGCCCAATGAAAACGTCAAGTACGGCATTGCCAAGGCCACCGGCAGCCTCGAAGGTGTGCATTACGAGGAAGTGCGTTACGAAGGTTACGGCATCGGCGGCGCAGCCATCATCGTGGACTGCATGACCGACAACAAGGTGCGCACCGTGGCCGAGGTGCGGCATGCGTTTTCCAAACACGGCGGCAACATGGGCACCGAAGGCTCGGTGGCTTTCCAGTTCAAGCACTGCGGCCAGCTGATTTTTGCGCCCGGCACCAGTGAGGACAGGATCATGGAAGTGGCGCTGGAGTCCGGCGCCGACGACGTGATCACCCACGAGGACGGCGCCATCGAGGTGCTGACGCCTTACACGGATTTCGAAACCGTCAAGAACGCCCTGGAAGCCGCCGGCCTCAAGCCCGAAGTGGCCGAAGTCACCATGCGGGCCGACAACATGATCGAGCTCACGGGCGACGACGCCCAGAAAATGCAGCGCTTGCTGGACGTGCTGGAAGACCTGGACGACACGCAGGATGTGTTCCACAACGCCTCGCTTGACACCTGACCATGGACGGCAACACGGATTCGTCTGAGCGGCTGGCCCGCATCGAGCAACTGCTGCAGGAGGGCAACCGCCTGCGCGCGGAGGCCATCACGCTGCAAAAGGAATCGCTGGCGATGCAAAAGTCGCTGGTGGATGAAACCCGCGCCAACATCGTGAAGGCCGGTACCGTGAACGACCAGGCACTGGAACTCCAGCGCCGCAGCAAGGGGGCGGTCAAGGTCATTCTTGGCATTGTTTTTCTTCTCATTATTTACCTCAGCTACCTGCTGTTTTTTAGGTTGAACATCCCGTGAAAGTTCTTGTTATTGGTGGCGGCGGCCGTGAGCACGCGCTGGCCTGGAAACTGGCCCAATCCCCCAAGGTGCAGGCCGTGTATGTGGCGCCCGGCAATGGCGGGACCGCGCTGGACGCCCGACTGGAAAACATCGCGATCACCGATGTGAAGGCGCTGCGCGAATGGGCACTGGCGGAGAAGATCGCGCTGACGGTGGTCGGCCCCGAGCAGCCGCTGGCCGCCGGCATCGTCGACGAGTTTCGCCTGCATGGCCTGCGGGTGTTCGGTCCGACAAAAGCGGCGGCACAACTGGAAAGCTCCAAGGCTTTTTCCAAGGCCTTCATGAAGCGCCACGGCATTCCGACCGCCGAGTACGAAACCTTTACCGACGCCACGGCGGCCCACGCCTATGTCGATGAAAAGGGCGCGCCGATTGTGGTCAAGGCCGACGGTCTGGCTGCAGGCAAGGGTGTGGTGGTGGCCATGAGCCTGCACGAGGCGCACGAGGCGATCGAGTTCATGCTGGCGCCCGACCCCAGCTTCAACCCGCTGGGCGTCACGCACAACGCCGGCGGCGCACGCGTCGTGATCGAGGAGTTCCTGGAAGGCGAGGAAGCCAGTTT